>CAIPSZ010000060.1 GCA_903867845.1 Candidatus Kerfeldbacteria bacterium
ACGTCAAGTCAGCATGGTCCTCTGACGACCTGGGCTACACACGTGCTACAATGGGGCGCAACAAAGGGACGCCAACCCGCAAGGGGGAGCCAATCCCATCAAACCGCCCCTCAGTTCAGATTGAGGGCTGCAACTCGACCTCATGAAGCTGGAATCACTAGTAACCGTGCATCAGCTATGGCACGGTGAATACGTTCTCGGGCTTTGTACACACCGCCCGTCACGCCAAGAGAGTCGGAAATGCCTGAAGCTTCCACGTTTGTGGGAATCAAGGCAGGTTCGATGATAGGGGCGAAGTCGTAACAAGGCATCGGTAGCGGAAGCTGTCGATGGATCACCTCCTTTCTAGGGAGAATCGGTGTCGGCTATCTCACGATAGCCTACAAATATAAGTCGTGTTGTCCTCCTGCTTGTCCTTCGGGGCAGGCTCGCAGGCAACGAATTGTCTCGCTAGAGCGGGGCATTGGTTTCTGCCTTACCACTCTTACGTTGTTAACTCGAGCCGACTAGGGCTGGCCTATGATGGGCGAGCCGTTTTTGGTACGATGCAATCGTTGAAAATTGCATAGGATTCGCAACAGGTGAAGGGCGACTAGCTCAGATGGTTAGAGCGCGTCACTGATAATGACGAGGTCTCAGGTTCGATTCCTGAGTCGCCCACCAGTTCGTTTCGTCCGTCGAGTTCCGCGTCCCGGCATGCGCCAGGCCGCTCCACCCTCCGGACGAAGCCTCACTAGGCCCCACGAACGCGTGCTCCCCTTCGACAAGCTCAGGGTGCGCGCCACGTTCGCGGGGATCCCAGGTAGTATTAATATGGGTTCGTAGCTCAGTTGGGTCACGCCGAAGGCGGGACGGGCAGCAGTGAAGCGAGCGACGCGAAGCTGAACGCCGGCAGACGCAAGCGCGCGCAGCGTCTGGCGCTGCCCCGGATAGAGCGCCCACATTAACATGACGAGAATAGGTTATGGGTTCGTAGCTCAGTTGGTTAGAGCGCCACATTGACATTGTGGAGGTCAGAGGTTCAACTCCTCTCGGACCCACCAGTATATAGCTTAAGAAAGCTCCAGGTGCCGCCGCGGTAGCTCATTGGTAGAGCGCAGCCCTGAAGAGGCTGGCGTAGTCAGTTCGATTCTGACCCGCGGCACCACCTGGAGCAATTCGTTTGCGCAGCGTACCTGGTTGACGGGGTGTGGCGCAGTTGGTAGCGCGCCTGCTTTGGGAGCAGGAGGCCCCGAGTTCAAGTCTCGGCACCCCGACCAGTTCGTTGCTCGCGTCGACCTTCGCGTGGGCCGCTTTTGCGTCCCCCGCTTCGGCCTCTGCGAGCAGCCTCACAATTCCGTGCGCATCCGTGCTCACTGCGTTCCGCGCCAGATGCGCACGGATGAAATTCGCACGAAGCCTCGCTAAGCCCCAGAAATTCGTACTCCCTCGCTGCGCTCAGTCCGTGCCAAATTTCTGGGGGACCCCAATTTCATCATTAACAAATGAGTCATTTCTCTTCAGTGTAAGCTCTGGTACAATAGAATAAGGAGGGTCTCGCATTTACCCGCATTTATATGGTCGAAATGAGCATGTCTGAAGTTGAGAACAGTGAAGGTCAAGCGCTTCGCGAACGTGCAAACGCGCACGCTGAATTCCTCAAGGAGCACCTTACCCCAGAAAACCTGCAGAAGTGGGGCGATGCTGGAATGCTTGAGAATGATGGGTCCGGGCTACTCGCACTGTGCTTGAATAGTGAAAACTACATGACCATGTCCGACGTGCACCGTGCGCAAGTCGATCAGCTCATCGAGAGCATTAAAGCAGAAGTCGAAAAGTAAATTTACGCTAATGAGAAACGCCACTTCACAAGAAGTGGCGTTATTCGTTCTCAAGACCGAGCTAGAGTTTTTCGCCGCAGTCGGGGCAGAACTTCAAGCCCCGTGAGGCGTGAAGCGGGTGATCATCCCTGCAGTTCGGCGCGCTAGTTGCCGCTTCGTTCACATGGGCACCACACCAGGCGCAGTAGGGGTCATACCCGAAGTCTGTTATTTTTTTGTGCTCATCTACAGAGCATTTCTTAGGCATCTATCCTCCAATGTTTGATGTTTTCATGTGCTCGCCATCCTAACTGCTCCCTAGTAATGCGTCAAGGCGCTATACTGTACTCATGGAACAATCACTTACCCACAAACGTTGCGTTCCCTGCGAAGGCGGTGTGCCCACGCTGACTGATGCCGAAGTACAAGAACTCCTTCCCGAGGTGCCAGGCTGGCACGTTACGCTCGCCGAAAAATCTGGCGAACACGTAGCCACTTTGCAACGGCAGGTGAAGTTTAAGGATTTTCGTGCGGCAATGGCCCTTCTGCGAAAGGTGGAAGACGTTGCTGAAGCCGAAGGTCACCACCCCGATTTTTGCGTGCACTACAACGTCGTCGACTTCACCCTGTGGACGCACGCCATTGGCTGGTTACACGAAAACGATTTTATCTTGGCCGCCAAGATAAACGAACTCCTGAACGCCTAAGCTACATGCGCCAGAGGTAGATGCTTGCCACCCACGCAACGGCAGCAACGAGGAGGATGAGTGCAAGCTTGATGAAGTAAATAGACCGAGCCTGGGCGACGTGCTTGGGCAGGCCATGCACGACCTTCCCCTTCTGGTTTGACGCAGCAGAACCGGTTTGCAAACCGCGCCGGCCCATTTCGGCGTTCACATGCTCAATTGGCCACCCCGCTTTGAGCAAGAGCGCGCGAATTTCTTCGTCCGTGTAGCCGACAGAGCGCGCGTGGTTGAGCCAGTTTTGGAATTCGGGTTCGGGTATGCTCATATCCCGTCGAAAGTCGTATTCGTCTGAAGAGGGCTATTGAAATCCTGCTGCATTGTACTCGTACCGTAATCAATGATAGGCGTAGGTCGAAACAGTGGGTTCGTATTGTAATAGTACACCGCCGCCCCAATGGCGAGTAGCCATCCTAAAGACGCGACAATCAGCAAACTCATTGCCGAAGTATGAGCAGTAGGACGAGTGTTCTGCTGGTACTGTGCGGCAGTATTATACATGCCCAAGGTGTAGGTTATGAATACCGGTGTGATGAGCACGATGTTAATAATTGCTAGGATGAGGCTTGAGAGTGTTTGCGGTACTCGTGTGAAGTAAAAGAGCGTTTCCAGGAGTACGGTAATGACAAATGTTGGGAGTACTATTGCGGCTACGCGTCCAAAGGTGCGCCACCACATTCCACGCACCAGTGTTTGGCTCTGCTGTATTGCCTTAAACCCACGGGCGTTCCCCACCATCGCAACGAAGGGGGCGTAGATGAGGTAGGTACCAATCCAGGCAAATATTGCAACAAAGAGTCCAACGCCACCGATGATAAAGAATAGGAACGAACCCAACCCATTCATTAGCGAGGCAATACCAGCTACCCCGAGAAGTATGACGGGAAGCGCCAGCATAGTAATCCCAGAGAGAATGTACCCAACAATGAGGTTTGTCCAGAGCACATGAGGCACGCGACGAATCGCTTGGGTGAAGATACTGAAGAAGTGGTGTTGGCCATCCCCAGTCATGGCAGTAATACTCGTTACCGACCATAGCCACGTCGCGATGAGGGTGTTCAATGCCAAGAGGAGTAGGTACCCGATGATGAATCCTCCAATCAAGACGTACATGCCATTCGTGCTACCCGTTTCGATTCCGGAAATTACCGGGCCAATGGCCAGGTAGAATGCGAGGAAGAGAAACCCCCCGGTGACAATTGCCATGGTGATGGCCGCGATAACGCTGTACCCGACGTAGTACAACATCCGCGGCCAGTAATTAATAAACGTCGCACGGTAGAGCGCGATGGGGCCTGGGAAAATCGCTGGGGTCGATGCAGTGGGCTGCTCGTTTGGCACTTGGTGAGCAGGTGCTGGAGGCATTTTCGGCGGCACAGTTTGGGTGGGCGTAGCCGGATTGAGAACTTGACCGATCTGATCTGGTAGCCAACCACGAGTGGTTAGCTGCTCCCTAATTTGGACATCAGATAGCCCAGCAGCTCGTGCTTGGTTCAGCCAGGATTGAATCTCGGGATTTTGCATAGTGGTGAAGAAAACAGGTTATCCGAATGCGCTAGTTTTTCGCTTGCATTGCCACAGCTTCAAGGGAAATCGCGTTTGGAGTTGCGGTGTTCATGCCTTCTTTATACTGCGTCAGCTGAAAACTCGAGACGTACGTTCCGCCTGAAACGTATTTTTTTGATGCCGGTGGTAGCTGTATGGAGTAGCGAATGTCATAATTCGTACCATTGTCTTTTCTCGTGTACTGCAAAGGCGCATTGGTAAAAGCGTCCTGCGGTAGACTTCCGGTAAGGTACGTAACCGAACCATCTTTTGAGCTGACCG
>CAIPSZ010000061.1 GCA_903867845.1 Candidatus Kerfeldbacteria bacterium
ATCGAAGTCGTGCCCCACAAGTTGAAAGTGATTGTTGGCAAGCAGCGACAATTTGCCTAAACCTATTCAGATGATGCGTGAAGCGCCTTGCCGGCGCTTTTTTTACGTGCTAGCGTGTGAGCAAAATCAAAGGAGGGAACATGGCTCATCCTCGACCGTCACGTGACGAGTGCACATGTGATTGCCACCGCATACCTGGAGCAAAACACTGCGTTGCCTGCTGCCGTGAATGCGAGCACTGTGGCTTGAACATTGCGCTCAGTCATTGGGACCAGCACGCCGCAACGTGCAATCCTGATCCCGGCCAGCACATGACCGCACACCAACGTGCGCACATCATGTTGCTGCACGTCCCAGCTCACCGACGACTCTAAGACCGTAAACCCCGCATGCGTGCTGCGGGGTTACTTTTTACCCTAGGCAAGTGGGTTGGGCGAGGTTTTTGCAGCACCACCATTGACGAAATGGCTGATTTTCCGTAGAATAGCCGCACTATGAACGTCACGGAACTCGCCCGACGGTTGCGCATCCCTGTCCAAGATCTTCGACAAGCCTTGCCGAAGTTAGGTTTTGGCATTGGGTCAAAAGCGCACAAGGTATCCGATGTCGTGGCGCAGGGCATCATTAAGAAGTACAAAGAGGAACCGCAGCTCTTCGAGCCAGAAAAAGAAGTTGACGAAATTGCCGTAGCCGAGAAGACGCTGGTCACCGGCCCGGTCGAAATTCCCTCCCGCCTTACCGTACGAGAATTCGCGGCACGTCTGGGCAAGCCGGCACCGCTCGTCATTTCGCACTTGATGAAGAACGGTATCCTGGCCACGCTCAACGAGGAAATTGATTTCGATACTGCCAGCATTGTAGGTTCGGACTTTGGGGCGAATGTGACGCGGCAGAAAGAGGTGACCACGAGTGAACGTGAATCGGATTTAGCCGACAAAGTGCTGAAAATGATTGCGGACGATCCAGGTAAGACCACGCCACGGCCACCAGTCGTCGTGGTCATGGGTCACGTGGACCACGGCAAGACCAGTTTGCTGGATGCGATTCGCAAAGCGAAGGTCGCGGAAAAAGAACACGGTGGCATCACCCAGCATATTGGCGCCTACCAAGTGGTGCATGAGGGCAAGCTCATTACCTTCATTGATACACCTGGTCACGAAGCGTTCACCGCTATGCGCTCGCGCGGGGCAAACGTTGCCGACATTGCCATCGTCGTCATCGCGGCAGATGACGGCATCAAACCGCAGACCCGTGAAGTGCTGAACATCGTGGAGCGCACCAAACTCCCGTTCATCGTCGCCATTACCAAAATTGATAAGGATGGCGCGAGCGCAGATAAAGTGAAAACTGATCTCGCGTCCATCAACCTCCAACCAGAAGACTGGGGTGGAAAAGTCATGACCGTGCCCGTGTCTGGAAAAACGGGCGAAGGCATTCCTGACCTTCTCGCTGCTATCAACCTTGTTGCCGATGTGGATACGGACAAACTCCTATCGAATCCTGCCGGCAAGCTCGTGGCCACGGTCATTGAATCGCACGTGGACCCGGGTGAAGGCCCAATTGCTACGGTGCTCATTCAGAACGGCACGCTCCGTCAAGGTGACTTCATCGTTGCCGGGCCCGTGGTTGGGAAGACCCGCAGCCTGCGCAACTGGAATGGTGAACTCGTCAAAGAAGCGGGTCCGTCTATGCCTGTAGTTATCCTGGGATTGAAAGCCGCGCCTTCTGTCGGCGACATTTTGGAATCGCCGGAAGACGAGAAGGCGGCGCGGAAAATTATGAAGCAGCAGGAAGCTGCACTTCGCCTCATGCAGATGAAGGCGCGAGAATCATCCCGCACTGCATCGGTCATTGCCGGTAAATCCACAACCGGCGACGTTACGAAATTGCCGCTCTTCCTTAAAGCGGACAAGGTGGGTTCCATGGAAGCGATTATCGAGAGCATGAAAGTCTTTAGCTTCCCCGAAGTCCGGCCCGAAGTGGTGGGCCAGGGCTTGGGCGACATTACCGAATCTGACGTACTCCGCGCGGAACAAGCGGGCGCGTGGGTACTCGGCTTCAACGTGAGCGTCAACCAGAAAGTCGCTGCCAATGCGAACACGAACGTGAAGACCTTCACTATCATCTACGACCTCCTGGACGCCGTGAAGGCTGGCTTAGAGGAAAAGGTAGGCGCCGATGTGGTGGAAGAGCCAATTGGTCAAGCACGCGTGCTCAAAGTCTTCCGCACGGATGGGAAGAACGTCATTGCCGGCGCGAAGGTAACGGAAGGCGTAGCCAAAGCGAAAGCAAAAGTCCGCGTCTTCCGCAGTGGCAAGCTGCTGGGGAACGTCAATTTGGAACAGCTCCAGCAGAACAAGCAGAACGTCGGTGAAGTCGCGCTCAACCTTGAGTGCGGGCTGAAGCTCTCGGGCCTGGCCGGCATTATTGAAGGGGACACCCTGCTCTTCGTGGAAGAGAAGTTGGTCAAGCGAAAGCTCGAAGGCTAAATGCCATCCAAGCGCGTCAACCAGCTCAACGCACTGCTCCAGCAACGGTTAGGGGAAATGCTCCTGACCGAATTTGATTTTCCCCTCGGTGCCGTCGTAACCATTACCCGTGTGGAAACCACGGGTGATATTCGTCACTGCGTGGTTTTCCTTTCGGTGCTACCCGAGAAATTTGAGGGTGGTGTGGTGTCGCTCTTGAACAAGCGCTTGCCCTTCCTGCACCACGAGCTCATGAAAGCGCTGACCCTTTCCCGCATCCCAACCTTGCACTTCCGCTTGGACAAACGAGAAAAATCCGCCCACAGCATCGAAGCCTTGCTGGATAAAGTGAAGGCGGAAACGCCACCGGAAGTTGAACATCCCGAAGAAAAATAAAAGAGCGGCGAATAAGGTCTTCGCCGCTCGGTACCTACCGACGTTTGCCAAGTGAGGGCAAACCGCCCCGTAACGCGCCAATGGACTGCGTTGCGTGCATGAGGTAGCTCGTACGCAAAGCCGTAAAGTACTCTTCTGGTTGCTCCGTTGCAATCCTATGCAGGTACAATTCCATAGCTACCGTACAGGCAGTAATGGGATCCACCTTGTCTTCGAAGATTGCATCATGCGCCGCATTCAGGCCGACTAAACAGTGTTCATCGTAGTACGACGCTGTGGCGAGCATGATTTTATCGGCAACTATCCGTGGCCGCTGGTCAACCAAGAAAACAAACTCCGTCAATCGATTCCTGGGGCCAATCATGACGCACACAAAGAGTTGGTACGATTCACGTATGTGTACGAAGTACAGCATGCGGTACTTCCCGACATCTGGTGCGCGACAGACTATTCCGAGTGGAATCTTCGAGAGATGCCCCTGAAGCCAATCGTACGCATCGAAAATTTGGTCATCGCAAATGTGTTTTATTATTCGTGTAAGGTTCATTTTCACCTCCTCGTGGCTAGCGTTGTAGTTTTTCAATTTCAAATTAGCCTACACACAAGTAGTAACTACGTCAATAGTAATCTGGGCACTTCCATGAGCAAAGTTCAGTCTATTACATGTAAGGCTTGACGTTTAACGGGGTTTATCGTACACTCCGTTACTTATATCTATGCCTGACCACCAGCAAACCTTTGTCCAGATCTCAGACGCCATTAATGGCGCCAAGGAAATCCTCCTCATCGCCCACCAGAAGCCGGATGGCGACACTTTGGGCGCGAATTTAGCCATGGCCAACTGGCTGCGGGATACAGGCAAGCACTTCCACATTTTCTGCCTCCACCCCGTACCACCGCACTTCCAGTACCTACCACTGTGGCAGCACGTAAAGAGCACCGAGGATGAACTCGAGCATATCCCATTTGATGTGGTAATAACCATTGACTCATCAACTTTGTCGAAGCTGGAGGCGACAGAGAAGAACAGTAAGTTCTGGATTGGCCAAGCGAAGAAATTACTTACCCTCCTCTCTGTATGAAAACGATTGTC
>CAIPSZ010000062.1 GCA_903867845.1 Candidatus Kerfeldbacteria bacterium
CAATCGCAGGAAAAATTGATGGGTATGTAAAAAACGCGCAATGTTCGGATGAGTACAATAAGAATGCTATTATTAACGCCCTAGCCTCATGAACCGTCGCATCCTCCTCATCGTTGGCTTTATCATCGTCGTTATAAGCGTCGGGCTCTTGCTCTTCATCGTGTTCTTCAAGTCCACACCGGGTACGAATCTCAATGCCAATCGGAACGGGAACACCAACGCTGTGGTCCCAAACCTGAATGGGAATGTGAACCGAGCGAATGGAAACCGCAATACCGTCCTGCCAAACGTGAACAGCGTGAACGTGAACGGCAACATCATCAACGTTTCTCCGACGGCGAATGGTGGCAATACCTTAGCAAAAACCCTGGTCGGCGCAAATGCCTTCGGCACCACCGTGGACGCGCAGGGGAACCTGCTCTACTACAACAAGAGCACAGGTCAGTTCTACAAACTCGACGCGAACGGCAATCTCGTCCCGCTCTCCAGCCAAGCGTTCCCCGATGTCCAGAGTGTTACTTGGGCGCCGAGCAAGGCACAAGCCATCATGACCTTCCCGGACGGCTCGAATCTCTTCTACGATTTTACTACGAAGAAGCAGGCGACGCTGCCGAAGGAAGGGCAGGACTTCAGCTTCTCCCCCACGGGCTCGCAAATTGCCTTCAAGTTCATGGGCTCCACGTCAGATAATCGGTACCTCGTGGTGGCAAACCCCGACGGCACGAGCATGACGAGCGTGGAACCACTGGGTGACAACGGGAGGATGGTGCAAGTTGCGTGGTCGCCAAACGACCAGGTCATTGCCACGTACACGCCTGGTCAAGATGCCACAACGCAGCAGGTGAACTTCGTTGGGAAGAACGGTGAGAATTTTAAATCGGCAGCTACCGATGGTCGCGGTTTTGAAGGTCAGTGGTCACCGAACGGGCAGCAGCTGCTGTACAGCACGTACAGTGCGGACTCAAACTTCAATCCCGTCCTGCACATCATGGATGGTCAGGGTGATAGCATTGGGAATAACAATCGTTCACTAGCACTGCAGACGTGGTCGAGTAAGTGCACGTTTACCAAAGATGGTGCCACACTCTATTGCGCGGTTCCAAACAGTCAGGATATGCCAACCGGGAGCGGTATCTACCCCGACCAAGCGGCGAAAGTACCGGATAATTTCTACACCATCGACTTGAAAACCGGGGTGGAGACGGTTCTCGCGAATCCTGTTGGTTCAGATGGCAGCATGCAGTTTTCCGCCCAGAACGTCACGCTCTCACCGGATGGGACGTACTTGTACTTCACCGACTCAATATCCGGACGCGTGCTCCAATTGCGCATTCACTAACGTATGCAAAAAACGCAAACCATTTTCTTTGCAAGTCTTGGGGGACTCGCTCTTCTTGCCCTCGCACTCTTCGCGGTGAACGTGTGGCCTAAGGGGAACGAAAATCCTCGCCCGCATGTGGTCGCGACCGATCCGTACGTTGGGAAGTCGAATGGGAAAGTTACTATTGTTGCGTTTACGGATTTTGAGTGTGACTACTGTCGTGCCGAAGTGGCAACGTTGAAGATCATTGTAAGCGAGAATAAAGATAACGTGAAGCTCGTGCACAAGGATTTCCCACTCACTGGTCACGTGAACGCCCGACGCGCGGCCCTCATTGGGCGCTGCGCGCAAGACCAGGGAAAGTTCTGGACAATGTACGACGTCCTCTTCAACCACCAGGTTGAACTCGGTTCAATAAAACTCGATACGCTGGCAAAAGAAGCTGACGTGAATCCTACCGCGCTTGCGGCGTGCGTGCAGGCGGGGACGAATAGCAGCTTAGTAGAGGCAAGCCTTGCTGAAGGCACCCGTCTTGGACTCACGGATGCGCCTACTATCTACGTCAATAGTGAGAAGTACGTCGGCCTCACCGACCAGACCACGCTCCAGCAAGCAATTAACCGAGGTTTGCGCTAGCATGCGTCGCGCGCCCGTACTCACCATTGGGGTGGTAGCACTTACCGTCGTGGGCCTCTTTGTATATGCGTTTACCACAAACGCGGGCTACTGCATTTCTAAATTTGATGCAACGAAATGCTGGAACGATTCCGAGCTCATTACCACTACATGTACCGGGCCGGATGGTAACCCCTGCACGAAGAGGCAAATATGCGAAGGCCTCTCAGGTAACTACAATGACGACCTTATGTCTTCGTGCGCGCAAGATGCAAGTGCGAAAGTGCAGTGCTGTGTTCAACAGGACGGTACGTGTCAAATTCCAGACGCCTCAGATAAGTGCACGAGCGCTTTTAGCTTTGCCTCAACGCATGCATGCGCCGACTTGCAGTGCGTCATGCCCACCGTAGCACCCGCGAATACTAAAACCATTACCTTCACGCCAAACGTGAGCTTACCTGGCTCGTCGCTTTTCAATGCGGGTGTGCCAATCCAAATTACCGGCGCAACGTTGGGTGAGTACATTGCCGCGCTGTACGCCTTTATCGTGGGAGCGGTTGGCATCCTCGCAACCGTCATGGTGTTCTACGGTGGCCTCAAGTGGCTCACCGCAGCGGGGAATCGTGGCCAGGTGCAGGATGCCAAGGAAACCATAAGTTCGGCACTCATTGGTGTCGTTCTCGCCTTTAGCGCGTACCTGCTCTTGCTCACCATCAGCCCAAAACTCGTGCGCTTTTCCTCACTACAGCTCCAGCCGATTCAGGGAATCCAGCAGACCTTTGGAACCGCGGGTGAAGTCGCACCTGGTTCAAAAGGTGCTGCCGCCGGGACGATAAGCATCGATGGTCTTGACCAGAACTGGTACACCAGCATGCAGAACCAGTTTGGCACGTACGTGAATCAAGCATCACAGAATACCGGTGTGCCAACCAGCCTTATCTACGCAACCATGTTCGTCGAGTCGAGCGGTAACCCGGACGCGACTTCGGGTAAAGGTGCGTGCGGCCTCATGCAATTACTGGAAACCTCAGCGAGGAATCTCATCCCCGGCAATCCCAACCCATCCTGTGCAGAACTCCAGCAACCGCAAGTTGGTATCTTAGCGGGAGCCTACTATCTGGAAAACCTCATACACGATCCGTGCCCCACAAATGTGACGCTTACCGTGACGGACGCGAATGGGAACAAGAAGACAATGAATCGTTCGTGCAACCCCAATGCCACGAAGTGCGGGAGTACGAGTCCGCTGAGTGATCCAACGTACGTCATTGCTGGGTACAATGCTGGGCAAGGGGCAAACTGCGATAGCCAGGCGTGTAGCGGGCAAACTCTGTGGGAGTGCCCGTTGAACGAGAAGCCGGGTGGTGGGTACACCGAGACGCGAAGCTACGTGCAGAAAGTGCAAGCCGCGCTTACCAAGATTGGCTCGTTCCATTAATCATGCCCACCACGCAATCACTTTTCACCTGCAGTAACTGCGACGCCCAGTTCCCCAAGTGGCAAGGGCGGTGTAGCCAGTGTGGCCAGTGGGGAACGATTGAAGCGGGGAGCCTTCCTGCAATTACCTCGGGCAAACAACGACCCGCTGGAAAAGCTGGGGCAGTTGTTGCATTTGCTGACCTGGATGGCAAACCAGTTGCGCGGATGCACACGAGCATTGGAGAGTTCGATCGTACGCTGGGTGGCGGGATTGTGCCAGGCTCACTGATGCTCCTCGGTGGCGAGCCGGGCATTGGGAAGTCCACGCTCGCCTTGCAGGTGACCGCGGGTATGAAGACCGGCGTGCTCTACGTCTCGGGCGAAGAATCGGCGAGTCAGGTAAAGCTCCGCTACGACCGCCTGAAGATCAAAGCACCGCACGTGCAATTCTTAGCGGAAACCGATGTGCCGACGGTCGTGGCAACAATTGAGCACCTGAAACCAAGTCTGGTGGTCCTGGACTCCATCCAGACACTCTTTGACCCGACCTTGCCATCGGAAGCCGGGTCCATTGTCCAAGTGCGCGTGGCAACCGTCCAGCTTATGGCCGTGGCAAAGAAGCTCCATATTCCCATGCTGCTTATCGGTCACGTCACTAAGGATGGGTCAATTGCCGGCCCTCGCGTGCTGGAGCACTTGGTGGACGTCGTCCTGACCATGGAAGGGGACCCACACCACGCCTACCGCCTCCTGCGGGCCACCAAGAACCGTTTTGGGGCTACTGACGAAGTAGGCGTGTTCGACATGGTAGAGGCGGGCCTCGTGGAAGTTCTCAACCCATCCGAACGCTTCCTTGCGGAACGCCCGGCGGGGAGTAGCGGCTCTGCAGTCGTGCCAGTATTAGAAGGCACCCGCGCCTTCCTGCTGGATATCCAAGCGCTCGTCACGCCGACGGTGTTCGGCTACCCGCAGCGGTTGAGTTCGGGTTTTGATAACAAGCGCTTGCAGCTCCTCCTTGCCGTGCTCACGAAGCGCGCAGGATTGGGACTGGGGAATCAGGACGTCCACTTGAACGTCGTGGGTGGTTTCCGCGTGAGCGAACCAGCCGTGGATCTTGGTATCTGCATGGCGGTCGCGTC
>CAIPSZ010000063.1 GCA_903867845.1 Candidatus Kerfeldbacteria bacterium
AGTGCGTGTCGAAAATCGGGAAGTCGATGCTCGTCTTGCCCTGGCGTACCAGGTCCAGCACGCGGGCAATGTAGTTGAGCGGGACGCTACGCTGAATGGCGCGCTGCACCACGGCTTTGAGCTTCGGGGATTGGGTGACGGTGGTAGCGCCTTCCGCATGGGCCGTGGCCATGATTTCGTTAAGCGCCAGGCTGTTGATCTTGCTGCCGGTGACCAGGTCGGCCACCTTCTGCTCTTCCCGCACTTTCCAGCCAATGAACTCTTCCACGTCCGGGTGGTCAGCGTTGACGATGACCATCTTGGCGGCGCGACGCGTGGTGCCGCCGCTCTTAATGGCGCCCGCAGCTTTGTCGAAGACTTGCAGGAAGGACATCATGCCCGAGGAGGTGCCACCGCCGCCGAGTTTTTCGCCGCGACCGCGGAGGGCTGAGAAGTTGCTGCCCGTGCCCGAGCCAAACTTGAAGAGCCGCGCCTCGCGTGTGACGAGGTCGAAAATGCCACCTTCGCCAACGAGGTCATCAGCGACGCTCTGGATAAAGCAGGCGTGCGGCTGAGGGTGGGTGTAGGCGTCTTCGGACTTCTTAAGCTCGCCCGTTTCCGGCGTGACGTAGTAGTGGCCTTGCGGGCGGCCGGTGATGCCGTACACCGTGTGCAGACCCGTGTTGAACCACTGCGGGGAGTTCGGCGCGCTCATTTGGTGGATGAGGAAGTGCGCCATTTCATCCTGATAGGCTTGTGCGTCTTCGGCAGAGGCGAAGTAGCCGTACTTTTCACCCCACCACCGCCAGCACGACGCCATGCGGTACACCACCTGTCGCGCGCTCTTCTCCGAGCCCGTGACGATGTTGCCTTGGTTATCCAGCACTGGCTGACCGTTCGCATCCAGCACCGGCACGCCGGCTTTGCGGAAGTACTTCTGCGCCAAAATGTCCGTCGCCACTTGTGACCACGATGTCGGTACTTCTACGTCGGTAATTTCGTACACGATGCGGCCGTCCGGATTCTTAATGACCGACGAGCGCTTCTCGTAGGTGAGCTGATCGAGTGGGTCCACACCCTTCACCGTATGCCGTCGCGTGATACGCAAACCATTCGCTGGGTAGGTGCCAGTGGTGGTAGAGAGGTCAGACTCGCGGAGGGTGACGTGCGGCATGGTCGCAGGGGTCGTTAAGGAGAAAGGGGTAAATTTTTTATTAGGACCGACGCTTGCGGGTGGGCTTGAGCAGGCTATGGAGCTCACGCTGGAAGGTCGCTACGTCTTTGAATGACCGGTAGACCGAGGCGAAGCGGATGTAGGCGACCTGGTTCGTCCGCTTCAGGTGCTTCATGACGATCTCGCCAATGGCCGAGGACTTGATCTCCTGCCGGCCGCTAATCTGGATGTCCCGTTCGATGCGATTCACCAGGCGTTTGAACTCATCCTGCGTGATGGCGAGCTTCTGGAAGGAACGGCGCAGGCCCGTCTCCATCTTCTCGCGGCTGTAGGGCTCGTGCCGGCCATCCCGCTTGATCACCGAGAGGTTCAGAATTTCCGTCTCCTCAACAGTGGAGAAGCGGAAGCTACAGCGGCTGCACTCACGACGGCGGCGAATGGCCATGCCGTCTTCAATGAGCCGGGAATCCATGACCCGGGTGTCGGGTTTGTGGCAGGATGGGCACTTCATGCGGTGACGAAAAACTACGGCCGGTCGGGTCACTATCGTACTACGACAGCGGTCCGTCGCCAAGGTGGCGAGGCACGAAGAAAGGGGGAACGACAGGCTGCACGGAAAATTCGAGCATTGGGCAGCCAGACGTGGTGTTGCTTTTTGGGAAAGAGGCGTGTGACAAGCAGTCACGCTCCCCCCGCACGAATGCGGGGCTAGGGCCCAACGCCCCAGTTCATACTAGATGTAGTGTTCCTAAGGGGTAGTATACCACTACATGTAGTGTTGTCAACCCAAACCGAAATAGCGCACCGCGAGCAATGGTCCGTCTTTCCTCATGCTTCTCTGTGTCGTGAAAGGGTGGCGGTACCGACGCTTGCCCTGCCCTGTGGATACTGAAACTCGTTCGTCAAATGCCGAGTTTCCTGCTTACATCATCTTCCGCCGGATGAATGCGGGAATTTCCAAATCCTCTTCCGGCTTCTTTGGCATTTCTGGGCGTACTGGGGTAATTGGTTCTGGCTTAGGCATTGCCGGACGGGATTGCGGTGTCGGTCGCGCGGTAATCGGCTTTCGCTCCGGCTCCTTGGGGGCATCAAAGGTGTCAAATCCTGTCGGAGTAATTTTCTTCGGCAGTGGGCGAGGTGTGCCCCCACCTTTGCCAAAGCCGGTGGCAATCACCGTGATACGCACTTCACCCTTGAGCGATTCATCAATGACCGTGCCGAAGATGACCTTGGCGTTCGGGTCCACCGATGCGGTAATGACACGGGCTGCTTCATTTACTTCGTACATACCCAAGTCGGGGCCACCGGTAACGGTGAAGAGAATGCCCTTGGCACCATCAATGGAGAGCTCGAGAAGTGGGCTATCAATAGCAGCTTTCGCCGCATCCACCGCACGCGTCTCCCCGCTCCCCTTCCCAATGCCCATGAGGGCTGAGCCGGCGTCTTCCATAATGGATTTCACGTCCGCGAAGTCAACGTTGATGAGCCCAGGAATGGTGATGAGTTCGGAAATGCCCTGCACGCCTTGGCGCAGCACTTCGTCCACGGTACCGAACGCGTCGAGCAGGCTCGTCTTCTTATCGATGATCTGGAGCAAGCGATCGTTCGGGATGGTGATAAGTGTATCCACGCGGTCGGCAAGGTCGCCCAAGCCGCTCTCGGCAATGCTCTTCCGCTGCACGCCTTCAAAGGCAAAAGGTTTGGTGACGACCGCTACGGTCAGTGCGCCAACATCCTGAGCAATATCCGCAACGACGGGTGCCGCACCGGTTCCGGTCCCACCACCCAGGCCGCAGGTGATGAACACCATGTCTGCACCCTTTAAAGTTTCGTGAATTTCATCCTGACTCTCTTCCGCGGCTTTGCGGCCGAGTTCCGGATCCATGCCAGCGCCTAACCCACGTGTCACCGTTTTGCCAATGTGAATCTTCGTCGGCGCTTTGGAATGGTGTAGCGCTTGTGCATCGGTGTTGATTGCAATGAACTCCACCCCGCGAATTTTCGAGGTGATCATGCGGTCAATAGCCGAGCCGCCGGAGCCGCCAACGCCAACGACTTTGATCTTGGCAAAGGTTTCGATGTCGGGCTTAATCTCCATAGAGCTACGGGCCATGAGTTACGAGGTAATGTTCTTCATCCACCCTCGCAACTTGCCGAGGACGACGTTGACCGTTGAGAATCGTGATGGGTGGACACCGCCATTCTGCTGGAGCGCGGCGCCCCAGCACGCGAGGCCGACCGCGGTAGCGTACTCGGGTTCGTGAATTTTATCAATAGCGGTAATAACATTCGTAGGCGTACCTATTGCCGCGGGCAGACGGAATTCCCGTTTTGCCACATCAATAAGGCCGGGCAGTTTCGCTCCCCCGCCGATGAAAATGATACCCGCAGGGAGCAGACCAGAGCGGTCGACTTTTTGCAATTCTTTATCGACCATACTGAACATCTCAGCGACGCGCGCTTCAATGATCTCCGCGACGTGCTTGCGGGAGACGATGCCAGATTCTTTCGGATCAATCTCGGCCAGGTTTATTTCATCGCGCTTGCCCACTTCTTCCGGAAGCGCCGTGCCGAAGTCCAGCTTCACGCGCTCGGCAACGTCAATGGAGGTGCGCAGGCCAATGGCGATGTCGTTGGTGATATGCCCAGCACCGACCGGAATGATCGCCGAGTGCAGGACGTCGCCTTCTTCAAAGACCATCATGCTCGTGGTGGAAGCCCCGATGTTCACCAAGGCAATGCCAATGTCCTTCTGGCGTTTCGTCAGAACAGACTCGGACGCGGCGAGGACGCCGAGGACGATGTCGTCAATTTCCACGCCCGTGCGGTACACGCACTTCGTGAGGTTCTTGATCTGCGCGGTTTGGCCTTCGATGACCTGGGCGTCCACTTCCAAGCGGATGCCGGACATGCCAATGGGATCTTTCACACCTTTCTGGTTGTCCACGGTGAACGTGCGCGGAATGACGTGCAGGATTTCGACATTGGAGGGTACGACAGTGGTCTGCGCGGCTTCGATGACGCGATCGACATCCTCTTCGCGAATTTCCCCATCGGCTTTGGCAACGGCGACGACGCCGTGCACTTCCTGCGAGGTGATGTGCGTGCCGTTGATGCCGACGTACGCGTGCGTCACGGGCACACCGGTCATGCGCTCGGCTTGCTCCAGAGCGCCCGAGATAGACGAGATAGCATCTTCGATGCTCGTGATCGCGCCTTTGCTGATCCCGTCGGCGCTGTGCTCGCCAACGCCAAGCACCTGGAGCTGGTTGCCCTCGGTTGGTGCGGCCACGACAACGCGAATGGTTGTCGAGCCCAAGTCCAGACCTACGAGTGGTGCTTCACGTGCCATAGAATAGCTTCAGTATAGAGGAAAAATGGGGTCCGGACAATTAGGAGACCACGTGCCGCGTGAGGTAGGGCCAGAGGATGAGAATGCCAATAACCACGGCCACAATCGTGGTGCAGACCACGGCCGCGGCCATGGCGTCTTTCACCACCTGAGCCACCGGGGCGAGTCGGGCATTCACCATGTCCGTGAGGTGCTCCACCACGGTGTTGATGAGCTCCAAAATGAGCACCGACCCCGTGACGAAAATGAGGATGACCGCGTCCCGCTCGCTCACCTCCAGCAGGAGCATGATGATGACCACGACGATTGCGGCAAAAACCTGGATGCGAAAGCTCTGCTGCGTGCGAAAGGTATGCCGAATGCCCCGAAAGGCGTACCGGAAACTATTCGTTATGCTTCGGGGAGTGATCGCAACCATGGTCGGTGGACGAGAGCGAGGTAGTGACGGGTACGCGCTTCCATGCGACGAGCGGCAGCATCGGTTGCATGCCGGTAGCCGTTGAGGTGGAGTAAGGCGTGGACGAATCGATGCGCGAGCAGCGCCGGGAGCGGCATGCCGGGGTGGCGCTGCTTCAGGATCGCTGGGCAGATGACGATGTCGCCACCGGTACTCGAGGGAAATGCCAGGACGTCCGTGGGTCCGTGCTTGTGATGGTAGTGCTGGTTCCACGTCGCGATGCGGCCTGGCGTGGTGAGCACGAGCGCAATGCTGGTGGTCGCTGGGGCGCGCTCTCCCCTGCTCACGTGAATGAACAGGGTGCGCCAGGGCATTACTGGAACCACCCGCGTTTCACGCACGACCCGGAACTCCATGCTTAGCGGTTAGCGTTCGCGTTCGTATTGCTATTCGTGTTCAGGTTCGTCCCGCTGTTCGTGTTTGCGTTGAGGTTCGTCGCGCTGTTCGTGTTCAAGTTGAGATTCAGCGCACTGTTCGTGTTGGCATTGAGGTTAACCTTCGTCGGGTCAACGACCAAGCTACGCGCCAGCATTTCAAAGGTGGTACGCGAGTCCACCGTCGGCTTGAGGCCGAAGCTTAACGACACCACGTAGATCTGACTGCCATTGGCGAAGTAGTATGCCAAGCCATCCAAGCTTTGAATACCAACGCTCTTTCCATCCCACGATGTAATGTCGTTGAGGCTGGTGACGTCAATACCCGGCACTTGCGTCACGTACCACTGCTTGGCCGTGAGCCGTGCGGGGTTCTCCACCACCGAGAAGGAAATGAATTCATCACCAGCAGGATTGGTGAAGAGCTCTTCAGTGCTGCTGCGCGGACTTGCGCTCCAGCCCTTGGGGTAGAGTACGGACGCTCCGTACAAGCCATTCATGAAGGTGCTCACCAGCCCGGAATCAACAAGCTTCCCCTTCCCTTTCGGGTTGTAGCCGAGCTTCACCTCGTTCCCATCAAGGAACCCATCGCTATCGGAGTCTGCCACACTTGGGTTCGTCCCGAGGATAAGTTCCTCTGCGTCGGTGAGGCTATCTTTATCCGAATCAACGCTGTTCGGTGTGGAGGGGTTGCTGTTAACGTTGGCCCTTCTTCGCCTCCTTTTTCTTGCCCGCGTGCGCGTGCGCGCCGTATTCCTCCTGCGCAGTGGGAACGGGTGGAGGCGCCTGGATG
>CAIPSZ010000064.1 GCA_903867845.1 Candidatus Kerfeldbacteria bacterium
AAACACAAAACAACCGCCATTATGAACGTATACCTTTAAAAAGGCTTACTGTAAAATTTCTACCTTGACGTGGCGGACGCCCCACTGGACAGCGGCATGACGTGTCGGCATCCAAATATCCCCGCGGCTCGAACCGTACTTTGCGGACATGCGGTCCTGCACGACGAAGACTTTCGTGCCAAATTTTTCGGGCATGCGAACCTTCGTCCCAAAGGGCACGCCGTTCATAGCAATGACCCCGTCCTTCACCTTGGCGCCAGAGGCGGTGGTAAATGGGTCACCATCGGTTTGGTCTTTCGTGGACGAGTACGCGGTCATAACGACCGTGCGAACTTTGGCCACCTTTTCGGTGGGCGGGGTGACCGGGGGAGTTGGAACATCCACTGCCAGGGGGATGGCGGGAGAAACCGTCGCGCCAACCGGCAGGATCACAACTGGAGAAGACGTCGGGTCGGCTTGCCCTGCCACAACCTGGGCCATAGCGTGCTGGGGGAAGCTAAACTGCCACGTGAGCACGACAAGGCTGATGAGGAGGATGCGTCGGGAGTGCTTGCGGAAGGTTTTGGTCATAGGAAAACAAAAAGTCTGCCAATTTCTGGCAGGTTCTTGCGAAGTCGCACCTTAGCACACTACCCAGTCCTGTCAATGACAAGTGTGGAGAACATGTGGATAGATAAAACAACCCCTGCGATGGTTGGGGTATATTTTGGCTAACCTTAGCGTAATTGCCGCTTCGCGCCTTTAAAAATGATGCTCGTTACCAGACTGACGAGCCACAGGAGAAGCGCCCCAAGGAAGGCCGCTCCAAAAGAATCCACGGAAAAGCCCTTGATGACCGTGCTCGTGAACCAAAAGAGCAGCGCGTTGATGACCAGGGTAAATAACCCCAGGGTTACCAGGGAAATAGGAAGGGTGAGGATGACGAGGATCGGCCGGACAACCGCGTTCAAGATGCCCAAGGCGAGCGCAACGAGGAGGGCGGCCCAGAAACTCGCCACGTGAATACCCGGCACCAAGTAGGTGATGAGCATGATGACCAGCGCATTCGTGAACCAGCGGAGGAGGAACATGTGTGTAGTATAGGAGGAGGTCTGTGGGGTGTCCATTTGACGCAGCCGCCACGTACGCTACACTGCAGCTGCCGCACCGGTTGCGGCTTTTCGCACTCATCTCGTGTATGCCCATTCGGAATATTGCCATTATCGCCCACGTTGACCACGGCAAGACTACGCTCGTGGACGCGCTCTTGAAGCAAACGCACACGGTGGAGGGGAATGCTGCCGGCGATTTGATCATGGACTCCATGGACTTGGAGCGTGAACGCGGGATCACCATCAAAGCGAAGAACGCCAGCGTCACGTACGAAGGGACGAAGATCAACATCGTGGACACCCCTGGCCACGCCGACTTCGGCGGGGAAGTGGAGCGCACGCTCCGCATGGTGAACGGGGTGCTCTTGCTGGTGGACGCGAAGGAAGGACCCATGCCGCAGACGAAGTTCGTTTTGCGCAAAGCACTAGAGCTCGGCCACAAAGCAATCGTGGTCATTAACAAAATTGACCGCAAGGATGCCCAAATCGAACACGTGGTGAACCAAACCTTCGACTTGTTCGTGGAGCTCAATGCCACGCACGACCAACTAGAATTCCCAATCGTATACACGTCAGCGGTAAGTGGCCAGGCAACGTTGGACCTTGCCCACCCGGGCACAGACATGAAGCCGCTCTTCGAAACCATTCTCAAAACCATTCCGGAATCAACCGGGGATGCCACTGCGCCACTCCAGGTTCTCGCTCTGGCTATTGCCTACGATAACTACAAAGGCAAGATGGGCATTGGAAAAATTATGCAGGGGAGCGTCAAGCGCGGTGAAGATATTGCCCTGGCACGCTTAGATGGCTCGCTGGAGAAGGGGAAAGCCTCGGATGTGCTGGTTTTCCAGGGGTTGAAGCGCGTGAGCGTGGATACCGCGAGCGTTGGCGAAATTGTCGCCATTGCTGGATTTGACGATGTGAAAATTGGCGAGACGTTTACCGATGCGTTGAACCCCGCACCGCTTCCGCCGGTTGCCATTGATGAACCGACCATGCAGATGACGTTCGGTGTGAACACCAGCCCGTTCGCCGGCAAAGAAGGGAAGTACGTCACCTCACGCCACTTGAAAGAACGGCTCATGAAAGAGTTGGAAACGAACGTGGCACTGCGCGTGGAACCCGGCCAAGGCGCCGATCAGTTCCTCGTCTCCGGTCGCGGCGAGCTTCACCTTGGCATTCTCATCGAGACCATGCGTCGCGAGGGTTTTGAATTGCAAATTGCCCAGCCGCACGTCATTACGAAAATGGTTGACGGTGAGCTGCACGAACCATGGGAGTTCCTCACCATTGACCTGCCCGAGCAGTACCAGGGTGACGTGATTGCCGAAGTGGGGAAGCGCCGCGCTGAGCTCACACACTTGGAAGTGACGCCTGCGGGTGAAGCGCACTTGGAGTACCACATTCCGACGCGCGGCATCATCGGCTTGAAGAGCGTCATGCTCACCAAGACGCGTGGCACCATCATCATGCACCACCTCTTCGACGCGTACCGACCAGCGGCGGGTGGGTTGAACGCCTTCCCCCATGGGTCGCTCATTGCCACGGAAAGTGGGGATAGCAACGCCTACGGCCTGGAGATCGCCCAGGGCCGGGGTATCCTGTTCATCCCGTCCGGGGTGCCGGTGTACCAGGGTATGGTCATCGGCCAGTGCAGCCGTGACGAGGATATTGAGGTGAACATCTGCAAGAGCAAGCGCCTCTCGAACATGCGCTCGTCGGGTGCCGACGATGCCATCCAGCTCACCCCACCGCGTGAGATGAACTTGGAACTCGCCTTGGAGTACATCGGTGACGATGAACTCGTCGAAGTCACGCCGAAGAACATTCGCATTCGCAAGAAGTTACTCGACCCGAACGATCGCAAGCGCGCGTTCCGCTCGCACCGCGACGCACCCGCGGCGTAAACGCGCTTGACAGGTACGCGCATTCGTTGCTTGACAACGTTTTTTGTGTTACACTTTGTATACACGTTGCCAAACGTGTGGCACAAACTAAGGAAACTTCTCAATCGACGTTTCCATCGAGAGGAGGTGTGAACACCATGGCAAAGAAAAAGAAGGCAGCGAAAAAGAAGAAGAGCAATTCCAGAGATTTTACAATGGAAGCATTGAAAAGTGGATGAATTCAATGTTTAGCAGAG
>CAIPSZ010000065.1 GCA_903867845.1 Candidatus Kerfeldbacteria bacterium
CACGCTTCACGATATGCGCGGGAAGTGCATCAGCGCGTCGTACGATCAACTCGAGTTCGTCGGTATCCGGCTGCTGGCGAAGCAGTGCTTTTGCTGCATCAGCCACAAGCCACTTGTACTCGCAGTGCTTGATGATGCACACGAGGTCAACGTTTTTCGGTTGCTGGTTGAGCAGACGGTATGTAGCAGCCTCTCGGATGGAGGGCACATCTTCAATGAGCTTGCATAAGCTACTGTTGAGGATTTTTTTCCGTTCCGACAACTTGGCCCAGGTAAATTCGGCTAGCTTCGTGCAACCATCCATCAGGTCAACGAGTTCGTCTTCGGGGGTAGCGGAATGCACTTCATTTTTCAATTCCCATAGTGCTTGGGAACTTCGGCTTTTTTTCATGTTTTCTCTCCTTATGTTTATTTCCTAGTCTGTGACTGATTGACGTTTTCTCAGGTTAAGCATAATTATAGGACTAGCGAGGATACCAGGAGGCTGCGTGTTTGTCAACCCTTTATCTGTAGCGTCTTGTTAAAGAAGACCGCCCTGCTCAATGTGAGCGCGGGCGGTGAGTTTGCAAGTGCTTGCGTACAAGTGCCTCGAGTTCTCCAGGCGTATGCACCCAGAGCAGGTGACTGGGCAAGTTGGCAACGCCGCACTCATGGATGTTTTGGAGGAGGCGTTTCGCCACAATGATCGGCCCTTGGATTTTTGCAATCGGGACTTCCACGACGGTTTTTGTGCCCACGTTATCCGCGTGGACGCAGAGTTCATCCCGCGTCACCATGGCCACGTGGCCAATGCGCTCCGCGTAGTCCGGGTGGCGCCACGCACCCCGGCCAGTGGTGAAGAGCAGGTCGCCAGGTTGATATGGCGGCCCGACTTTCTCCCCGTGGTCCACGATGAGGTGGGTGTAGCGAGGGAGCCAGTAGCCAGCGTGCGCGTAGATGAATTGCACCAGGGTGGAGCAATCGAACGTCCGGGGCCGGGCGCTGCGTAGAGCATTCCGTCGGTAGCGCATTCCGCAACACTGCTGGGCCACGTGCACTAGGTCGTACTGGTGGTAGGTGAGGTGGAGCTGGTGCAGGATTTCCAGCACCTCAGCGGGCCGCATGGCAGGATTGCCAAGAAGTTCACCGAGCGCAACCGGAGTGATGGCGATGTACCCAAGGGTTGGGTGCACGTCGCGTCGGGTGTGGGCCATGGGGCGCCTCCGAAGGTTTAAGGTTCACTTTTCTTTGTCCGAACTCTACAGAAGAAAACCAAAACGTGCAATGAAAATAGGTCGTATGCACGACCTCGTAGTTGAGACAGTAATTGTTTTTCTAATTTGAGTTAGCTGCAACCAAACGAATAACTGGGCCAAGAATGGACAATGAGAAGAAGCGTGAGTGCAATGATGCTCAATAGTATTTTGTATGCAATGCGGATTTTCGGCTTACGCCACAGAATAGCAATGATGGTGAGGAATAGTACTATTGGGATGAAGCCAAGTGAAAAATTACTCTGCGAGAATGAGCAGAAGGTAATGTCAGAACGTTGTTCTGCAATTTTCCAATACACATTGTCATTGATGATTTTTGCAACGCTGGCACTTATGACTGCAATAAATGATGCAAGGAGAACAAAAATGAGGTACGTATTCCAGGTAATTTTTTTCGTGGGTTGTTCCATAGGAGGATTTAGGATAAAAGGTATTTCCAACCCTTGGTCCGAACTGTGTATGCAGCTTTGGCCACGAGGAACGCTAGGACTGGATCTTGGATTTTTCCGGTAAGCGCAAGTCGTTCAGCCTTTTCTAAAGACATCGGGACAGCCGTGACGTCTTCCCCTGGATCACCCGGGAGCTTTGATGGGGTGAGCCCGGTCGCAATAAAGACGTACAACGGCCAGTTTTTGTGCATGGGGGAGCGGTAGAAGAGCTTCAGCATTTTCGCTTTGAAGCCGGCTTCTTCTTGGAGTTCCTTCTGCGCGGCTTGCATGGGCGTACGGCCATCCTCCACTTTGCCCACGACGAGGTGCCAGATTTTTCGTTTGGCCAATTCTTTGTACTCTTTGGTTACGACCAAACGCCGTTTCGCATCAAATGGCAAGACCACGGCCGTGGGCACGCGGTGCAGGTACTCAAACGTTTTCTTCCGTCCGTCGGGCAAGGTCGCAGTGGTGTGACTGATGTTGTAGATGATGCCCCGGAACACGATGCGGTGCTTGCCCAGGGTGGTGTGCTTACGCTTCGGCATACAGTGGATGGTCGTCGGTAAGCTTTTCTACAGCCGTCCGCGCAACGGTGAGCACGGTTTCGTCATCAGGATTTTTCAGTACGGCGGCAATGGTTTTGCCCACGGCCACCATGTCGTCTTCGGTGAAACCACGCGTAGTAAGTGCCGGTGTGCCTAGGCGAATGCCAGATGGATCCATGGGCTTGCGCGTGTCGTAGGGCACGAGGTTCTTATTCACGGTAATACCCACGCTGTCCAACAGCTCCTCGGCTTGTTTGCCGGATAAGCCGAGCGGGGATACATCCATCAGAATCAAGTGATTATCGGTACCGCCCGTGATGAGCGTGATGCCTTCAGCAGTGAACGTTTCGGCAAGTTTCTTGGCATTCTTCACGATCTGCTTGCCGTAGGTTTTGAATTCCGGTGTGGCCGCTTCTTTGAGTGCAACCGCAATGGCGGCAGTCTGGTGGTTGTGCGGCCCGCCCTGTAAACCTGGCATGATTGCGGCGTCAACCAGGCCAGCGAGGTCGCGCTTGGTCTTGGGGTGGTACTGGTCGTGGTAGCGGTCTTCTGCTTTCGGCAGCAGGATCATAGCACCGCGCGGGCCGCGTAAAGTCTTGTGCGTCGTGGTCATGATCACGTCGGCGTGCGGAACAGGGGATGGGTGCTCACCAGCAATGATGAGCCCGCTGATGTGGGAGATATCCGCCATCAAGTACGCACCAACTTCATCGGCAATTTCGCGGAACTTCTGAAAGTCAATGACGCGTGGGTATGCCGTTGCCCCGCAGATAATCATTTTCGGCTTCACGGCTTTGGCTTTCTCCCGAATCGCGTCGTAATCCAGTAGGTGTGTCTTTACATCCACACCGTAGTTCTCCGCGTGGAAGAACTTGCCCGAGAAGTTGAACTTGTACCCGTGCGTCAGGTGCCCACCTTGGGCCAGGTCCATGCCGAGCACCGTATCGCCCGGTTCGAGCAAGGCAAAGTAGATGGCCAAGTTCGCCGGCGAGCCAGAGTACGGCTGGACATTGGCGTGCGCTACACCGAAGAGCTGCTTGGCTCGTTCGCGCGCCAGGTTCTCCACTTCATCAATGAACTTGTTTCCGCCGTAGTACCGCGCGCCTGGGTAACCTTCGCTGTACTTGTTCGTCAGAATGGAGCCCATGGCCTCCATGACGGCCTGGCTGGTGAAGTTTTCGGACGGGATCATTTCCAAACCATCCTGCTGGCGCGCCAGTTCGGCATCGATGAGCTTGCTAATTTCGGGGTCTTCGGTTTGGAGGATGGACATGCAAAGATTCTACCGTGCAAAGAGGTAGCTGCCTAGGGTAATTTACGCCGCCTCAGCAAAAACCTGCTCTTTGGCCTTCATCATCTCTTCCCGTACTATTGCCGCAACCTCTGACGGCGGCAACTTGTCGTCGTAAAAAATGTTGTGGTAATTACGGTTCTGAATCCCTAAAGCACGTAGATTTCCCAAACTTTATCCTGCTGTGGCTTGAAATGATTAGAGAGCACGACGAGGTGAGCAATTTCTAGGTTTTCAGGGTTCAAGTAGGTCGAAGCATCCAGCGCCTCGCACATCCAGCGCCCACTTTTATTCCGCAGGAGCACTTCGGCGTAGTCAGGATTTTCAGGGTTTGGATTCTGGAAGTACAGAGCGCCATCACGTTCGGTCACCAGGCCTTTATCGCGGAGTTTTTCGGTGAGTTCGGACGCTGCTTCTGCCTTGCTGCTCTCGGAAATAAGTAAGTCATCTTCACGAGCTATCCCTTCCTCACCGAGGAGTTTCTGGATGGTTGTCTTAAAATTCTCCCGAACGTCTTCCGGCAAAGAAATTTGCTTGCCCTCAATCGGGCGGCCATTTGCAAGTTCAGCATCGGGCATGTTGGTGTTGTACTCATCGTAGAGCGAAATCATCCGGGCTTCGGGGAGCAGCTCGCGAAGGACCTTGGCAATTTCGAGGCCTATCCGCTCCTCATTGGTCAGACCACCCGTTTGAATATCGCCGTGGGCAAGGTCGTGGTCGGCGACGTACGGGCTAAATGATTCAAATTCAACCTTCGTTCCTGCGCGGTAGGCAGAAGCGAATTGGTCGAGCTGGGCTTTGGAAAAGTCCATACTCCCGCGCGTTATTTCCCGCATCATTTCGGGTGATTCCATATGCCGAAAGTGTAGCGGGTTTTGGTTGCACGGGTAAAGTGGTAAAATGCAAGTACTACGATTATTTCGTAACCCTTTTTCCTATGGACCCAAAAATTTTCAAAGCCTACGACATCCGCGGTACCTATCCTGACACGATTAATGAGGAGATTGCGGAGAAAGTTGGCCGGGCGTTCGTCACGTACCTGGGCGCGAAGGAAATTGCCGTGGGGCGGGACATGCGCGTGTCTGGCCCGGCGCTGTGGCAGGCGGTGGTGAAGGGGATTACCGAACAGGGTTGCAACGTGGTGGACATTGGCATGGTGGGCACGGACCAGTACTACCACGCGTGCGCCACGCTGAAGCTGCCGGGCATGATGGTGACGGCGTCGCACAACCCGCCGCAGTACAACGGCTTCAAGATGGTGCGGGAAATGCCATTCTTGTTGAGCGGGACCGATGGCATTCCCGAGGTTCGGGATTTGGCAATGAAAGGCGAGTTCCCGAAGTCAGAAACCATTGGCACGGTTCGCAAGGTTGATTTGGCTGACTCGTTCACGGAAAAAGTGTTGAGCATGGTGGATGTGAGCGCGATCAAGCCGCTCAAGGTGGTCATCGATACGGGCAATGGCATGGTTGGTCCAGCAATCCAGCGGCTCATGGCAAAAATCCCACAAGTAACGGTCGTCCCGATGTACTTTGAGCCGGATGGCACGTTCCCGAACCACGGCGGCGACCCGCTGAAAGAGGAGAACCGTCGTGAGCTGCAAGCGCGGGTGGTGAGCGAAGGCGCTGACCTTGGTTTTGCCTTTGATGGTGATGGCGACCGCTTTTTCTGCATTGATGACAAAGGCCGTTTCACCCCAGGCGATTTCATGACCGCCTTGCTGGCCGAAGAAATGCTGTTGCAGTATCCCGGTTCGCCAATTGTCTATGACTGTCGCGCCAGCTGGTGTGTGAAAGATTTGGTGACGGCGGCAGGTGGCACCCCACTCATGAACCGGGTCGGGCATGCGTTTATCAAGACGCGACTCAGGGACGAGAACGCTTGCTTCGGTGGGGAAGTGAGCGGGCACTACTACTTCAAAGATTTCCACGGCGCAGACTCGGGCATGGTGCCAGCGCTGAAAGTCCTGCAAATGGTTTCTCGCCGCGGGAAGAAAATGTCCGAACTCCTTTCGGCGCTGGAACAGAAGTACTTCATCACCGGCGAGATTAACTTCACGGTGAAAGACCAGCAAAGCGCGCTCGCGACAATTAAGGCCACGTATACTAGTGACAACGTGTACGAAATGGACGGCTACAGTGTGGAGTACGCCGACTGGCACATGAACGTGCGCTCATCGAATACAGAACCATTACTCCGTTTGAACTTAGAAGCGCTCTCG
>CAIPSZ010000066.1 GCA_903867845.1 Candidatus Kerfeldbacteria bacterium
CCCGGTTGTCGAACCAGCGACTATAACTACCGCAATAATAATTGCGACAAGTGCAATAAGGCGACTGCGTGGGGTGGATTCAGGCTTTGCCTCATCAGGAACAAGGTTGACGCCAAATCCACCAACGAAACTCGCGGCTGGACTATTTAACGGAGTGTCTGTTGCCCCGGGTTTGGGTAAAGGGATTCTTGAATTTTGAACTGGAACACCTGGATTGGGAGCTTTTCCGATTGTACTAGTCGGTGGAAGTGGAGGAGACCAAGCTGAACGCGGCGGTGCGCTCGGACGGAGTGGTGGTGCGGGTGGTGGAGGAATAGCTGGGCGCGTCGGTGCTACCGGTGGTTGCATGGATGGCCGAGCAACTTGGGTGACTGGTGGCAGTGGTGGTACTGGTGGAGCGACACTTGGCTTGCTGAACATCCGGTTGAAAAAATTTCCACTCACTGGCTTGGGTATTGGCGGGGGTGCAATTCGTGACAGTGGCACAGTCACTGGTGGAGGAGTGGGTGCAGCGGGCGCTGGCGGAGCGACGTTCTTCATCCGATCTGCCATGGTCTCAAGTTTCGTCATCAAACCCACCGGCGCTTCGGGGTGAGGAATCTGCTTTGCCAGTGGCTCTATGACCACCGTCTTTGCCTTTGGAAGCAACGGCGGTTTCCGCTTGAAGAGCTGTTTAAAAAACGAGAGCACCCCACCAACCCGAACCACCCGCTCCTGGAAGATGCGCTCCTGGGGCTTGGTCATCTCCACAAACGTGTTAGGCTGCTTGAGTTGCCCGTCACGCTTAAGCTGCTTGTCTTTCTCCGGGAGTAAATTGATTGTCGAGTCCATGGCAATGGGTTACGAACCGAGCTGACGCATGGCCAGGCCAACGGCTACGGCAAAACGCGGACCAATTTCCCCCCACACGGGCTTGAGCTCAACAGGGTACGAGACGCGGGCCCAGGGGTCGCCAATGTACGTGCGGATGTTGAGAATCTTCGTAAAGTAGTCCGGCAGGTTGGTGAGGAATGCCGACCCCCCTGCCAGGATGATCTTGTCGATGCTGCGTCCCGTGCCTTGGTTCTGGTAGAGGTTCAGCACGTACCGAATTTCATTGGTAATGGAATTCACGACGAATTCAATGGCTTTGGGAATATTGCTATCGGTATTTCCTTGTGTGGCAATGAAGAAGTCGCGTTTGAATTGCTCGGCGCGATCTGTCGATACGCGGAGCGTACTAGCAATGGTCTTGGTAATCGTGTCGCCACCGACGTCAATGGACCGCGTCAGCATGGGAATGCCTTCGCTGAAGACAACAATATCCGTTGCTACTGCGCCAATGTCCACAATCATAATCGGCGCTTTATCGTGACCAACGAGTGATCGCTCTAAGGCAAAGGCCTCCGTCTCTAGGGCCACCAGCTGTAGATCGGCTGCTTTGAAGAGCTCCAGGTAGCGCTGGACTAAATTCTTTGGGGCCGCGGTAAGCAGCACCTTCATATCTTTCCCGCTCCCCTTTTCGGGTTCCGGCTTCTTCGGGTCAGCTTTCACCGCATTCGCGCCGGCAACTTTTGCAGCAAGCGTATCTTCCCGGAGCACTTCCCAGTCCAAAATCATCTCGTCCACGGGCATGGGCACGAACTTCTTCGCTTCCCACTTCACCGCGCTCATCAGTTCTTTCTTGGACATTTGCGGCAACGAGATAATGGAGCTGAACACGGTAAAGCTCGGCAATGACGTAACTGCCAGCCGCGTGGAGATGCGAGACGCTTCAACGACTTTCTTAATTGCCGATACCATTGCTTCAGTTTCGGCCGCTACGCTCCCTTTTAAAAGGTCACTTCGCTTTTCGGCAAAACCATAGGTGACCAATGTTGGCCGACCATTTTCGGACTTCAATTCCACGGCCTTGATGGATGAACCACCAAGATCAATGCCGACGTACGACTGCTTGTTGCTAAAGAGGGGCATGGGGGGTACTAGGGAGTTGTTTGCTGTGGGTTTGGCAAAGCTTTTGTGGCGTCTTCTAAGCCTGGTGGTGGGTTGAGGTATAAACGTTCGTCAGACTGCACCATTTCTCCAGGGCCCTGGAGGTCGAGTTTTCCGTACCGTTGAAAATTGAACAATCGAGCCATGAGCATGCCAGTTACCTTGAGGGGGTTGCAGGCTTTGGTCGCTTGATTACATAGGGTGTAATCATTCCCGGAAGAGAAGATGCCCCCACTCACACTAGGATCCTTACTTGTATCTGTGCCGGTGACCACGTATGCCCCGGTTATTTCCGTTACCTGTGGGTCAACGGTGACATTACCGTTAACAATGAAAGCAATTGTCGGGATGTCACGGACGCTATTTGCGTTGGTGAGCCTTGGTATATCACTATCCGAACGCGGATCAGCGGTAATGATATTATACTGAATTTTGAGATTACCGTCTACTATAACGGTTACCGATTGTGCCTTCGTTGACCCGCTCGTGTAGGGTATACGCCAAGCCCACCGCACAACTGATGAAGTGGTGTGCGACTTCGTACCAGCGCCGGTTATAGATTGAACCCCTGAAAATGTGCTTCCCGTGCGTGATGTATAGCTGAAGTACTCCTGGTTGCTCGTTCCAGGATCAATGACAAAGGTGCTATTTTGCTGGGGGAAATTGGTGCCACTAGCGAGAATTACTGTCCCACCGCTTCTATCAAGTGAGCTGAGTGTTGTCGCCATGGTTTGCTCACCATTGACGAAGTCAGAACCAACAATGAGATCGCCGAAAACGTGGACAACTTGATGCTTCGCACTATCCAGGCCGATTGTACATTGGCTCGAAGGGCAATATGCGCTTGCCCCCCACCAGGTTGAACCTGATATAAGGCTCGCTGTCCAGTGGAAATTGTCAACTATACTACCATCGTGAGCGTACAGGAAGAGATCGTCTCCTCGGCGGTTCGTGGTTTGCGCTGATGTTAATGTACCTTCACCATTCACATATGGATGAAGTATTGGCGTACTGGTACCTGGGTAATTACCAAGACTATTCACGTCTATTTTTCCAAGGACATTTCGATACGATAATGCGCCCGGGGATACACTTGGAAATGGTGATGTCGTGGGAAGGCTGCTCTGCGGGTATGATGATTTTCGTAAAATTGAACTCTGAATATTACTCTGCTCTTGGTACGTCGTACCCAGAATACTCGCGCAAATTCCAGTCACTGGCGTTACCCCATCGTACGTGCACCCCTGAACAATCATGCTGGACGCTGGAAGAATCTGCCCGCTTACCCCTGGGTAGCTGAAACTCTTTACATCACCATTCGCTTCAATTTGGTAGGTCGCGGTGTAACATTTCTCATTGCCGCCTGATCCGCAGGTATTAATACTCGGCGTACTAATCGTCTGTGGATTTGGCAGGTGGATCTCGCCACCCGAGTAAACATTTCCAAAAAGGGACTCGAGCCATGCGTAGCCAAGGAAGATCAGCGGCTTGAAGCGCACCCAACCGTACTCATCACTCCATGCCCAGCCGTAGAGCTCGTAGTTACTCCCGGTCCAAAATGCGTCAACTCCGTATGAATTTCCAGTGACATTATACACAGTGTCGCCATCAACTGCTTGCGGTGGGTAAAACGGATCCGGTGATGTGCTGTGGAGAACCCATCCCCCGGAATTAGTACAAGTATCAAACGTGAATACCACCTTATTCAACATTGCAACCCCTCCTGTGCTCGGGAAGTTGTTGCAATCATTCACTGGGAGAAGAGTGGAATGGCCAGGAAATGCTCCACGAACTGTTGTTTGGGTTACCGGGTTAGCATTTGTAAAATACCCGCGCATACGCAACCAACCACCGGTATCGGTCGTACAGTGTGAGTTCGGCGAGTTTGTTAACCCAAGTGACGCTGGATCTGTGTGGTAGTCACACAAGCTAAGGAACCGCCCCCAACCCCACACGTGCTGCGAGACCGAGTCGTACTTCAAAATGGGTGTATTCAGTACCACTGGATTCCCTACGTCGGGATTGTAGTTATTGAACGCCTGCCCGGGTGGATTACCGTACTTGTTTGTCGCGGTAATATCGTCTTTACGTTCAAAACTTAAAAATCCTGCATTTGTCGAGAATGCGTAC
>CAIPSZ010000067.1 GCA_903867845.1 Candidatus Kerfeldbacteria bacterium
CTGGCAAAAAAGTAGATACGTGATTGCTCCAAGAAGTTGACAAAGAGTCAATTTTTTGGTACACTAGTAACAGAAGTTCAATAAAATCAACAAAAATGAAATCAAAATACACCCTTACATACGTTTCCCTTAGTCTCGCACTCTTTGCGAGCGCGCTTTGGTTACACCCTGCCCATGCGCAAAATGCGCAAGCCGGTTTGTACTCACGAACAGGAGCTCTCGTACACGCTATACCAAATATTCCAACTGGCGCTTCCCTTGCGACTGTTGACTACAATGGCGACGGTACGCAGGACATCGTCGTTGGGAGCCCAGCTGGTACGCCGCCAAACGTTCGTATACTCACGAGTACAGGGAAAGTGCTGAAAGACTTTCCTCTACGAAGCGTAAAGAATTCGCCAGCAGTGCACGTCAACGTTGGAAACGTGCAAGGTGACACCGCTCCAGAAATTGTCGTGAGCTTTGGTCCGGGCACAACGCCAGAAATTTGGCTTTTGAGTTTGCAAGGTGCCCACCTCCGTACCTTCTTTGCCTACGATAAAAAATTTCATTCTGGGGTCACCACTGCACTTGGCGATCTCAATGGTGACGGGTTGCAGGATATTGTGACTGCGCCTGAAACGGGTGGGGGACCAAATGTAAAGGCATTTGATGGAATGGGCGTACGCCTTGCGAATTTTTCGGCGTACCCGAATACCGTGCGAACCGGCATCAGCGTTACAACCACTGATGTGAATAATGATGGGGTAAGTGAAATTCTCACTACTGCGCCAATTAGTAAAAGCTTAGTGAAGATTTTTACGGTCAATGGTGTTTTACTCCAGTCTTTTAGCGCAGCGAACTTTACCCCCCGAACATTGCACATGGCATCGCTGAATTCTTCACAACTCCTCATGGGCAGCGCAGCTGGAACGCCCGCTGAAGTGACAAGTTACAATACCGATGGCTCAATAGGTGACGTACACTTTTTCCCATTTGGAAAATCGTACTTGAGTGGGGTAAGTGTCGCAACGTATCTCGATGCGCCATCACAGACGCAAGAAATTTTACTCGCTCCAGGGGCATCAGAAGAAACGACTGGCAGTGGCAATGGTAAGAAAATTGTCGTAAGCCTGAGCCAGCAGAAGCTCTACCAGTACCAGAACGGCGTGCTCATAGGGACTCATGACGTCTCAACTGGAAAAGCTTCTTCACCAACCCCAACCGGAACGTACACGATTCACAACAAGATGACGACTGCGTACTCGAGACCATTCCACCTGTTCATGGATCACTGGATGGCGATCACTCCTGATGGCGCGTACGGCATTCACTCCTTGCCCTACTGGCGCCTGAAGAATGGCGGGGTTCTTTACGAGGGAGTTGGTCACCTAGGAAGAAAGGTGTCGAACGGCTGCATCCGGCTCTCCCCACAAGAAGCGACAACGGTGTACGCGTGGGCTACCGTCGGCACGCAAGTCGTAGTAAAAAACTAAGGTTTGCAGCATCCTGCGGACTCTTGTCAACTGGAGGGTCGCTTGGTAGCATCACGTCATGACTCTTCGTCGACGTGTTTGGATTACCTTTGGGGGCATCATTTTACTCACGCTAGTCACAGCGTATGTCGCCCTCCCAAACCACCCAAACCTCCACATCAAGATTCCATTCTTGCAGCGTGCGTACGACCTACGCCTGGGGCTTGACCTGCAAGGCGGTTCGTCGCTGACGTACCAAGCGGATACAGCAAAGATTGGCTCAGCAGACCAGGCACAAGCACTCGATAGCCTTCGTAATGTCATTGAGCAACGCGTCAATGCCTTTGGCGTCTCAGAGCCTGTTGTGCAAACCTCACAAGTTGGCAGTACGTGGCGGGTTATTGTGGAGCTTGCCGGCGTTAAGGATATTACCCAGGCTATCAAGCTCATTGGCGATACACCCGTACTTGAGTTTAAGGAACAGTCAGCTGCTCAGCAGCCCACGGCGGAACAGCAGAAAAATGCAGATACGCAGAATGCAAAGATTAAACAGCAAGCACAGGATGTCCTAAAACTTGTCCTTGCAAACCCAAAGAACTTTCAGGCCCTTGCCGATCAGTACTCGCAAGACCCAAGTAACACCGATAGCACCACTAAGCAAAAGCACGGTGGCGACCTTGGCTTTGTTGCAAAAGGGACGTTTGTGCCAGAATTCGATACTGTCCTTTTTGATAAGTTAAAAGATGGTCAAGTAAACTCGCAACTCGTTCAGACGCAGTACGGGTACCACATTATCCAACGAGTAGAAAGTAAAACCGCCGACGTCAATGGCAAACAAACTGTAGAAGTCCACGGACGTCACATACTCTTTTCATCCGTCAGTGCTACCCAACCAACTGACGCGTACGCATCAACCAGTTTGACTGGAAAGCAACTTCAACGCGCAAGCGTGACGTTTAACCAATCTACTGGCCAACCTGAAGTCTCACTCCAATTCAACGGTGACGGCTCGAAACTCTTCGCTGATATTACCAAGCGGAACGTTGGTAAGACGATTGCTATTTTCCTTGACGGTAGCATCATTAGCAATCCATCGGTAAGTCAAGAAATTACTGGTGGTAGTGCAGTTATCCAAGGAAGTTTTACCCTGCAAGAAGCAAAAGACCTTTCCCGACGTCTTAACGCTGGAGCACTTCCCGTACCTATAACCCTTGTAAGCCAGCAGACAGTTGGCGCGACCCTGGGAAGTAGCTCAGTTGAGAAGAGCGTCTTCGCCGGCGCCTTTGGCATTCTCATTGTCATGCTCTTCATGATCATTTTCTACCGACTACCAGGATTTCTCGCCTCACTTGCCCTGGTACTCTACACGCTTATCGTCATTGCGCTTTTCAAACTGTGGCCCGTGACGCTCACGCTAGCGGGCATCGCTGGTTTCATACTATCCATTGGCATAGCACTGGACGCGAATATCCTCATATTTGAACGTACAAAGGAAGAACTACGCGCTGGACGACCGCTTGAAGCAGCCATTGAAGAAGGTTTCAAACGTGCTTGGCTCTCTATCCGTGACTCTAACGTGTCGAGCATTATTACCTCAGTCATTCTCATTTGGTTTGGCTCAAGTCTCATTAAAGGTTTTGCTATTACGTTGCTCATCGGTATTGTCGTTAGCCTCTTTTCGGCAATTACCGTTACGCGAACGCTCTTACGTTTAGTTACCGGCGCACGATTTGCACGCCACCCACGATTATTCGGAAATATTCGTACCCCTGAACCACCAACAACTTAGCTATGTACGCGATTGTTCAAAAACGAAACTACCTCTTCGCCTTCTCGCTGGCTATCCTCATCCCGGGTATTATTGGCTTGGCTATTTGGGGTTTACGACTCGGTATTGATTTTACCGGTGGTAGCCTTGTACGTTTTTCGTTTGCTGGGACTCCGCCCACCACCGAAGTAGTTCGAACAGCTGCTGATTTAGCAGGAATTCACAACCTTACCGTCCAAACAGTAGGCGAGCACGACCTTAGCGTACGCACCGAGCCAATGTCGAATGATCAGCGAGAGAAGTTTGTGAATGCGCTTACCACTATAGATAAAACGACGGTTCAGCAAAGTTTTGAATCAATTGGGCCAACAATCGGTAGCGAACTTAAGCGGAAGGCGATTACCGCAACACTCATTGTCCTCATTGTCATTGTCCTGTACGTCACCTGGGCATTCCGTCGCGTGTCAGCCGGTCCCGTACCTTCGTGGGTGTTCGGCGTCTGTGCTATTGTTGCGCTCGTACACGACCTCTTCATGGTCGTTGGCCTCTTCGCACTTTTCGGACACTTCTTTGGTATAGAAATAGATTCTCTATTTGTTACCGCGTTACTCACCGTACTTGGTTTTTCGGTTCACGATACAATTGTGGTGTACGACCGCATACGCGAGCGCTTGTCATCTGCAGCTGGTAAGACTTTTGAAACCGTAGTGAATGAAAGTTTAAACCAAACCATGATTCGCTCGGTCAACACCTCACTCACCGCAATCCTCATTCTCTCTTCGCTTTTCATTTTTGGCGGTGACACCATTCGAAATTTCGTCCTTGCACTGCTCATTGGTATTGCTTCCGGAACGTACTCATCAATTTTCATTGCCTCACCATTACTGGTTATCTGGTATAACTGGAAAATGAGGAATCGAGTTTAAACAGGAGCAGCGAACGGCTTAGTTAGGAACTTGACACTTTTTCAATAAAG
>CAIPSZ010000068.1 GCA_903867845.1 Candidatus Kerfeldbacteria bacterium
CGTTGCAACATTTCAGTGGTATAGACCGGAAGACGAATTCCTTGACGAATCCCACGACGAATTTCCGCATCTGAACCATCTAGGTAGCTTAAAACGAGAATGGGTTTCATCCGAACAATTCTTCGGAGCACGAGCGCTTCCTGAAGTGATGCCACACCAAACCAATCTGCTCCGGCTTTTGCAAAGACCGGCGCACACTCCCCTACTCCATGGCCGTACGCATTGCCCTTCACCACAATCATGAGTTTCGTCGTTCGTGGGAGAATACGACGAAAAGCTCTGACATTACGCATCAGTGCAGAGCGGGAAATACGGATGTCGCTGAGCATGAACTACGCTTTGCGAATAATCGTTATACCGTGCATGAACGGTTGCAGCGCATCCGGGACGCGCACTGAACCGTCGGGTTGCTGGTAGTTCTCCAGTATCGCAATAAGCGTCCGGCCAATGGCAAATGCTGTACCATTGAGCATGTGCGGGATGACTTTTGTTCGGTCCTCTCGTTTCAACGTCATCTCAAGCGCGCGTGACTGGTAGTCGGTGGTGTTCGAGGTCGAGTGGGTTTCACGGTACTCACCACGGCCTTCATTCTGGCCCGGCATCCAGCACTCAATGTCGTACGTCTTTGCCGACGGAAACCCCAGGTCACCAGTGCAGAGCTGGAGGACGCGGTACGGTAAGCCGAGATCGCTCACGAGCTTTTCCTCCATTGCCAAGAGCTTTTGGTGTTCGGTTTCCGATTGCAACGGATCGCACACCACGAACATTTCCACTTTGTCGAACTGGTGCACGCGGAGGATGCCTTTCGTATCCTTGCCGTAGCTTCCAGCTTCGCGACGGAAGCACGTGGAAAATCCTGCGTACCGTAGTGGTAGCTGCGCAGCGCTAAGGGTTTCTCCGGCGTGGTACGGGCCAATAGCTTGCTCGGCTGTACCAACCAGGAACTGCTTGTCACGATCCAGACTATACACCTCGTCGGCTCCACCTTGCGCCAGGTAGCCCATGGCTGCCATGTAAGGTTCATTAATGATTACCGGCGGGATGACTGGCGTGAACCCAGCTTTCGTGAGTTCCTGCATGGCAAACTGAACCAGGGCAAGCTCGAGTAGTGCTCCAGCACCTTTCAAGTACCCGAAACGGCTCCCCGACACTTTCGCCGCGCGTTTCACGTCGATAATATCCAGAGACTCGCCGAGTGTGAGGTAATCCTTTGCTTGCTCAACAGCATTACGATTTCCTCGCTCGCGGAGCACGACGTTGCCAGATGCGTCAGGGCCAACCGGGACATCTGGGAGCGGAACATTTGGCAGGACGATCTCCTGATCCTTTTCAAATGCATCAAGGTCTTTGAGCTTCCGCTCTTCAGTGGTGAGCTTCTTCCCGAGCGTTGTAAGCTTCTTCAGTTCGACAGCTCGTTTCCCACCTTCTAATTTTGGAATGTCTTTTGAGAGGGTGTTTCGCTCACCACGTAACTTCTCAATATCCTGCAGCAATGCATGGCGTTTTTCCAACTGGACCAGGAAGTGCTGCGCGAGCGTGCTGAAGTGCTTGCCGCGCTTTTCCAGGGCTTGCATGTAGGCTTCGGGGTTCTTGCGGAGGTCACGTAGGTCGAGCATGGGAGGAATTATAGACCAAGTTGGGGGGCAATACTTTGGAGAGCGGCGAGGACGTGCTGAATGTGGGTTTCTAGGGGGAGGTTGAGCTCGGCAGCGCCTTTCTGGATTTCCTCTCGATTCACCGGTCGAGCAAATGCTTTGTCTTTCAGCTTCTTCACGACAGATTGCACGGTAACGTCAGCCAGCTTCTTGCTCGGTCGAACCAGAGCCACCGCAACGATGAAACCCGTGAGCTCGTCAACCGCGAAGATGCACTGCTTTGCTGGTGTATCGCGTGGTTCGTGGGTGTGCGGAGCGTGTGCCAGGATAATTGCGCAAAATTCACTTGGGTACCCCCGCCGTTGTAATTCAGCTACTCCTTTAAACGGGTGATCAGTAGGGTCTGGGTACCTCTCGTAGTCGAAATCGTGAAGCAATCCCGCTTGTCCCCAGCTGTCTAGATCTCCACCGTATACCTTGGCGTAGGCACGCATTGCCGCTTCAACGGCCAGCATGTGCTTCCGGAGATTCTGGTTGGTCACCCATGCTTCCAAGAGCGCCAAGCTCTGCTCGCGCGATGGCATCGCCATGCTTACTCCGGACGTAACGTTGGAAAGAGGATTACCTCCTTAATGCTGTGACTACCCGTAAGTAGCGCAACGAGCCGATCAATGCCAATACCGGCACCAGCAGTTGGTGGCATCCCGTACTCCATGGCTTCAACGAATGCTGGGTCGCTTCCTTGTGCTTCATCGTCTCCGGCTTTGCGTAAAGCATCTTGCTCGGCAAAGCGCTTCGCTTGATCACGCGGATCGTTGAGTTCGGTAAATGCTTTAATAACTTCAGCACCAGCAACGACGAGTTGAAATACTTCTACGATGCGGGGGTCAGCTGCTTTTCGCTTTGCCAGGGGTGAGAGTTCTACTGGGTAGTCGTAGACGAACGTCGGACGATGGACATTTGGCCGCACCGCAGACTTCCAGAGCTCGTCAATCAGCTTACCGCGGCCAGCTTTCTTGTCGACTTCTCCACCATGCTTCTTGACCGCCGCTCGAAGTTCCTTTTCATTTGCATCCAGCACGTGCACACCGGTTGCTTCAAGAATTGCATCGACGTACTTCAGACGCGGGAATGGCGTGGTGAAATCAATGTCCTTACCATCAATGAGGACATGAGGTGATGAGCA
>CAIPSZ010000069.1 GCA_903867845.1 Candidatus Kerfeldbacteria bacterium
CATAAGACCGCGCCAGACGATGCTGTTCTTCAAGGCACTGTCGAGCGCATCAGAAGTTATCCCTGATAGTTTAGCACGAACGTCTGCTGGTGCGGCTTTGTACGCGTTGGTAATGTTCTGCGTAACGTTGATGACCGTCGGTTGCGCCGCTTCTTGACTTCCCTCTTCGGTAACGATGCGCGTGACGGTTTCACGTGGTTCGGCAGTTCGTTGCGAGGCAGCCGGAGCTTCCGTACGAGCCGGGGCGGCAGGCGCTGGTGTTGAATGTGGTGGTGGCGTTTGCGCTGGGGGTGAACTCGGTGGCGTTGCTGAACCCGCGCCCGTTTGCGATGGACGTTGCCGTGACGAAGAAGGTGCCGGCGTCAGTATCTTCTTAGCTTGTTCAGCCCGCAATTCCGTTGCCTTCATATCCGCCAGACGTTTCTCTAAATCTGCCACGCGCTGCGACGATGCATCGAAAGCCTGCTGGGCTCGTCCGGCATCCAGGATCTTCTGACGCGCTGTGGGGTCCATACGCATGGACTGCTCCAAGAGTTGTTCGGGAGTTAAGTTCTGGAGTGAGTCAGCGACGTTCTGGAACTTTCCCGCTTTCTTGAACCGGCTACGTCCGCGCGCCGCATCTGCCAAGCTCTGCGCCTCTGCCTTTTCTGGGTTTTCCGCCATGGTATCCATGAACTTTTGCGCATCACTCCCTTCCAGCGTTCCGTAGGCACTGGTCAGCGCGGCTTCACGCGTTGCTGCTTCGGCTTTGGCCTTCTCTAGGGCTTTTTCCGTTTCGGCTCGCGTGCGGGTAATTGCTGGTGCGGCCGATGCATCACGACGCGCTTGCGTGCCTGCAGCACCGAAGGTTTGCGAAACTTGGGCACCCATTTCTCCGCGCAGGCGGGTGAGGTCTGCTTCTTCGGCTGCCAGCGTGCTCTTCTGATTAGTTATATCCTGTACCTTGGTGTCAATCTTCTCGCGCAGGACGTTCATGGTTTCCGCCGCCTCACGCGCAACTTTGGGATCCTTGGATTTCGTTCCCACTGCGGCAGTGTCGTACTGCTTCCTCAACTCTGCAACTTCCTTTTGGGCTTTCGGCTCATTCACTCGCAGTGCGGCGCGTAAACCCTTAACAATTTTTTCGGTCTGTTCAACTTCCACGCGCTTCTCTAGGGTCGTTGCCGTTTTCTTATCCAGTGCACCAGCGCCACGGTTGGCTCGCGCAATCCCTACCTTATCGAGCACTCCTCCGACGGTCTTTGATACTGGCGCACTCACGGCTTTGTACCCAGCACTCACTTTCCCGCTTATGGCACCGGTAACAGCGTCGTACTTATCACCAATGGCACCGGTTACAACGTCGTACTTATCACCAATGGCACCGCCGACTTTGCGAGTGCGTGCTTTCGCTGCCGCAAAGGTTGGCGAGACTTTATCCGGCACGCTCATATCCCCTTCCGGCGTGAGCATGTCCAGCTTCCACATCTTCACGCCTTTTGCTTCCGCTTGGCGTTGCACCTGCAGGGCAAGGCCGCTATTGAGCTTTACCGCATCGGGGCCGGTATCGGCCCACGTCTCACGGGTGAGGTTGGTCAAGCCCTTCGCCAGGTACTCATCAAATGCCTCATCTTCACCCATATCCGACCGCTTGGTCTTGGCGCGCATTTGCTGCACAATCTGGTCACGCTCCGCCGGTGCCATGCTGCTCCATAGCTCCTTGCGGAACGAGCCATCCGTATCCATGGCATTGAGCTGGCGGTGGAAGCCTTCTTCGGCCCGAATGTTCCGCGCTGCGCCACCTTCACGGTCCTGGTTGATGAAGCTCACGCTGCCGAGGTTCTTCGTGTCAACCAGCCGATCCCGCGTCCGGGTCAAGTTCTGGCGCTGCATTTCCAGCTGCTGCCGGACGGTTTTGGTGTCACCTTCGGGTACGTGGTTCAGGTGTTCAAGCTGCTCCGGAGTGACGTCACTAAACTGCGCTTCAATTGCGTCGAGGTTAGCATTGAGTTTCCCGACCAGTATGCCGGCAAGTTTGTTCTTCTGCGTTTCATCAGTGACCGTACCGCCAGCAGCGAGTTTAATCCCTGCTTCGTCCAGGATTTCCCGGCTTACGGCGAGGTCGTCGCTCTGGCCCATGCCAAACGTTGCCGCGCCAGTCACCGGCAGCATCGTGCCGCTCGCACGCTTGTTATCGCGCACTTCGGTACGCTGCTGCTGGGCTGTGTTCGTGCTGTATGCTTTTTCATCGTAGAACGCACCCTGATTTTGCAAGTACTCCTGCGATTCGTGGAAATTCAAGCCACGCTGCTTGTACTCTTCTACCCGCCCAGCCG
>CAIPSZ010000070.1 GCA_903867845.1 Candidatus Kerfeldbacteria bacterium
AAAATGTACAGAAGGCGGATAACCTGTTGAAAGCTCTACCTTGCTCGGGTCCTGCACCCCGAGTAAGATAGGGAGACCCTATGCCAGACACGCTCCTCGCCGACCGCATTCCCCCGCAGAACCTGGAAGCCGAACAGGCGCTCTTAGGCTCTTTGCTCATCGATAAAGACGCCATCATTAAGATTGCGGACATCGTGCAGCCAGGAGACTTCTACCGGGACGTGCACGGGATGATCTACGAGGCCATGGAGGTACTGTACGAGCACCACGAGCCCATTGACGTGGTGAGCTTGGCCAACCGGCTGGAGGAGAAGAAGCAGCTGGAAACCATTGGCGGTGCGTCGGCACTGACGGCTCTAGCCAACGCCGTCCCGACAGCGAGCAATGTGGTGAGCTACGCCAACATTGTCCAGCGCAAAGCCACACTCCGCCGCTTGCTCCAGGCGGCATCGGAGATTACCAGCATTGGCTACAAGGAAGATAAAGACGTCGACGAATTGCTGGACCGTGCTGAGCAGCAGGTCTTTGCCGTGTCCCAGCGCTACCTCCGGCAGAACTTCATTCCCATTCGGTCTGTCCTCTCCGAGGCGTTCGACCGCATTGACGAGCTGCACAAAGGTGGTGGCAAGCTCCGCGGCGTCACGTCCGGCTACCCAGACATCGACAAGCTCCTAGCTGGCTTCCAGAAAAGCGACCTCATCATCCTGGCAGCCCGCCCGAGCATGGGGAAGACAACGCTCGCTCTCGACTTTGCGCGTCATGCCGCCACCAAGTCCAACATTCCCGTCGGCCTGTTCTCTTTGGAAATGTCCAAGGAGCAACTCGTGGACCGCTTGCTGTGCGCTGAAGCGGGTGTAGAGCTCTGGAAGATGCGCACCGGCCGCCTCTCGGACCGGCCAGAGGATAGCGACTTCCCCAAGATTGGCCACGCCATGGGCGTGCTCTCCGAAGCGCCCATCTACATTGACGACACCGCTACGAGTAACGTGATGATGATGCGGACTAAGGCTCGCCGCTTGCAAGCCGAGCACGGCTTGGGCATGATTGTGGTGGACTACTTGCAGCTCATGGAAGGCCGCAGTGGCGTGGAGAACCGCGTGCAGGAAGTGGCGGAAATTACCCGTGGTCTCAAGTCCATTGCCCGCGAGCTCAACATCCCGGTCATTGCCCTGTCCCAGCTGTCCCGTGCCGTGGAAAACCGCGAGCGCAAAATCCCGCAGCTGGCTGACCTCCGCGAATCCGGATCCATTGAACAAGACGCTGACGTCGTCATGTTCATCTACCGTCCCGCCATGTACGACCGCGACATTGACCCCCTGAAGAAGAGCGTCGCGGAAATCCACGTGGCCAAGCACCGTAACGGCCCCACTGGCCACGTCGACCTCATCTTCAACGAGAACATGGTACGCTTCGAGAGCAAGGCAAACGACCAAAATATTGGCCCTATCCCTAACGAATAACCCCAAAACCTATGTTCGAAAAACTCAAGCAGGTCAAAGACTACCGCGTCAAAGCCAAGCAGATCCAGAGCGCGCTCAAGGACGAGCACGTGGAAGGCAGTGGCGGTTGGGGCAAGGTGAAAGTTTCTATGGATGGCAACCAGGAAGTCCAGGACGTAACCATCGCACCCGAAATGCTCGTGGCGAATCGCGCCGTGGAACTGGAAAAAGCGATTAAGGATGCGGTGAATGACGCCATCAAGTCTGCGCAGAAAAAAATGGCCAGTCGCGTGAAAGAGATGGGCGGCTTGCCGAACATCTAGGCATGCCTCGGTACGCCGATAGCATCCAGGCGCTCATCGACCGGTTGAACCGGCTCCCGGGCATTGGCCCCAAATCAGCGGAACGTTTAGCGTTTCACCTTATTCGTATTTCCGATGACGAACGCGAGCAACTGGTACGCGCGTTGAGCAACGTGAAGCACAATGTAAAGAAGTGTAGTGTGTGCGGGCAATTGAGCGGTGGATCACCGTGTGGCATTTGCGCCAATGACCAGCGTGACCACGGCCAGATTTGCGTCGTTGCCGAAACGCAGGACCTAGCAGCAATTGAGCGAACGAGTGAGTTCCATGGCGTGTACCACGTGCTCGGCGGCGTACTCAACCCGATCGCGGGCGTTACAGGTGAGGACTTGAACGTTGGTGCACTCGTCACGCGCGTGCAGAAAGCGACCCCGAAAATTACCGAGGTCATCTTTGGTTTAAATCCTGACGTGGAAGGTGAAACGACCATCCTCTACCTCACCAAGCTCTTGCGACCCTTGAACGTGAAGCTGACGCGCTTAGCTCGAGGATTACCGTTGGGTGCGAACCTTGAGTACGCGGACGAAGTGACGCTCGGCGACGCACTCAAAGGCCGGCGGACGCTCTAAAGGCAAATATTTTGATGGTACTGAACAACGGCCAAGAGTCTGTCTAGTTCATTTTAGTTAATCACGTTTCTACCACCCTTTCTTGGTGGCAAGAAAGGGTGATTCCAGTCGCTCCCGATGGGTCGCGCCGCCTTCGGCCCCAAAGACACCAGCAGGGGGTGCTCGATTCGCAACCAGGAATCTATGCCTCGCACAGCAGTAGTGGCTCAGCGATCACCCCCTGCACCCCCAATGCTCTTTACGTTTCTTCTTTTCAAAAGGGGAAGAAATACAGCACACCGGGGGTTTGGGGGCGTAACCGCGTACCGTGAACTCCAGAGCTAGAGACTCCTCTAGCACGAGCATGTGGAGCCCCCAACGGTCTTTTGGCACCACCTTTTCTGGCGCCAGAAAAGGTGGGACACCGTGACTGTCCATCAGTGCGGTACAATCTCCAGGTCGTATTGCAGTATTTCTTCGACCCACACTAACACTTAACGAAAAACGACAGCTTGTGCCGTCGTTTGTATTCTTGAGGGTTGTGCTTAGACCTTGATCTTCGCGACCTTCACCCGGGTGAACTGCTGGCGGTGGCCAATCTTGCGGTGCTTGCGGGTCTTCGCTTTGTAGGTCTCCACGTAAATTTTCTTGCCCAAGCCGTGTTCCACCACTTCCAGACTTACGGTTGCGCCGCTGACATTCGGGTTTCCGAGCTTTACATTATCACCATCAATTACCGAAAGTACCCGGTCAATGGTTACCGTAGCTTTTGGTTCAAAGGCTAACTTTTCGACGGCCAGAACCTGGCCTTCGGTGACGACGTACTGCTTCCCGCCGGTGAGAATGACTGCTTGAGTTGCCATAGGAAAAGGAAAAAAGACGTAGGGTGAAGGTAGCAGACCTGTAGGATCTGGTCAACCCCGGTTAGGCGGGATTTCGGAAGAAGAACCGGTCGTACTGCACGTCCACTGGATCACCCACCTTCCACATTGCCGCTGCTCCAGCCCGTACTTCCAGCACAGTGTCCGCTGCCTCGGTTGGGGTAACCGTCGCCGGTGCTGCGTCTTTGGCTGGGGCTGGCACGTTCCGGGATATGTAGACAATCGTCGCATTCCGAATCCAGACCATGTCTAAATTAAAGTGCATGTCTTTCATCCAGAACTCGTACGCACTTGCACTGGAAAACACAAAGAGCATGCCGTGGTCATACATGAATTCGTGGCGGCCACTTAAGCCTTTCTGATGTGCGCTATTTGACCGCTCAACTTCGGCCTTCACAACATCTGACCCGATGGTGATATGGGCGGACTGCCCGAGTGCGCGCTGCACGTAGTACGGCGCGTAGTCGCTAATCGTACTCCCGCCAATTGACCAGAAAATGCCAATGAGGATGAAGGCGACGATGTAGAAAATCATTCTGCCCTGCGACATGGTTAGGGCTTCCTTTCTGGCGTGCGCTGGTACGCCAAGACGACCGCCGACGCGAGGAGCAACATGACCGCGACGAGGATAACGAGCGCGTATACCTTCTGCTCACCGCGGGTGACGAGCGTGAAGCTGCCAAATACCGCGGTAATGGTGTAGAGCAACAGGACCACTTGCCGGTGCGTGAGTCCCACGTCAAGGAGCCGGTAGTGTAAGTGCCCGCGATCCCCGCTCGTCGCCTTGCGATGCCCCAAGAGCCGACGCAGTATGGACCACGCCACGTCAAGCGCTGGAATTCCAAGGATGAGCAGTGCCGTTGCAATCTTCCCACCGGCGACAACCGCAAGCGTGCCCAAGAGAAAGCCGGTATACGTTGAGCCGCTTTCCCCCAGGAAAATTTTTGCCGGGTGCCAGTTCCAGAGCAGGAAGCCAAACGCAGCGCCAGCGAGAATGACAGCGAGAATCGCGGTTTCGGGTTGTGCCACGTCCTTCGTTAAGCTCAACACTGCGATAATTATCCCGCCAATGGTCGTCACCCCGGCCACGAGACCATCCAGGCCATCTAGAATTTTCGTCGTGTAGGTCGTGGCGAGAAGCCACAGGAAGGTGAAGAGGTCGGCGAAGAGGATGAAATGGTACGGCACCCCATGGTAGGTAAAGACCGTCCAGGTAAACCGGCTCAACGAAATTGCTGGCCCCAGTGGATTGGTAATGTAACTAATGCCAATACCGCTCAAGACGATGATGAACGCGGCAATAATGGGGAACCAAATCTGCTGACGAGGAAGAAGGTGTTTGCGATCATCCCAGATACCGCCAACCATAAGCACGAGGCCGCCGAGCGTCATGCCCACCAGGTACTTGGGGAGGAAGAATCCGCCAAAGAGCTGGTGCGTGAACAGGGCGATGCCCCACGCAACAATGGTGAAGGACAAGAATATACCAACCCCACCTAAGAGAGGCGTTGGGTGCGTGTGAATTTTCCGCTCGGGTGCGAAACTTGCGCGGTCGACAATGCTCTTGTTCAGGGCGAACCGCCGCACGATGTAGGTAAGGCTCGCACTCACCACTGCGGCTAGGAGAGCTGCAAGTACAATCATACGGGTTGGTGGAGGTTGAGGTACGTCTGCAGGATGGCCACAGCGGCACCGAGGTCATCGGGAACTTTAGCGGTTTGGTCTTCGCGTTGACGAACCGCGGTTTGCGTGGTCAGCCGCTCGTCAATAAGCTCGACGGGCACGTTGACGATCCCGCCGAGGTCAGCAGCGATTTCGCGCACACGACTGGTCTGGAGCGTGTCCTTGCCATCCATACCCAAGGGTAAACCAAGGGCAATGCAATCGACTTTTTCTTCAATGACAATAGCTTGAATCTGCTCAATGGCATCCGTAAAACCCCGGACCCGTAGTGCACGGAGCGGGAACGCCCACGCGGGATCGTGGCTAATGGCAAAGCCGAGCTTGCGCTCGCCCCAATCAATGCCAAGGACGCTCATAGTTGCGTGATGATCTCGACGCCGGCCTTCGTCACCACGACGGTGTGCTCGTAGTGTGACGCGAGGCTACCGTCCATGGTCTCCACGGTCCAGTGGTCAGGAGCGGTTTTCACATCAAAGTGACCTGCGGTCACCATGGGCTCAACCGCGATGACCAGGCCTTCCGTGAGCTGCGCGCCGGATCCCGCCGCACCGTAGTTTGGCACCTTTGGCTCTTCGTGCACCGCTTTACCGACGCCATGGCCCACAAGCGCACGCACCACGCCAAAGCCGTGGGCTTCCACGTACGTCTGGACCGCCGCACCAATGTCACCCGTGGTCGCCCCAGCGTGAATGCTTTTCATGGCTACAGCAAAGGACGCTTCGGTCACAGCGATAAGCTCACGCGCTTGCTTCTTCACCCGTCCAACCGGCACGGTAATTGCCGCATCGGTGAAAAAGCCTTTATAGAAGACCCCGCAATCTAGGCCGATGATGTCACCCTCTTTCAGGACGCGGTTCCCTGGAATGCCATGAACCACTTGGTCATTCACGGATGTACAGAGCGTGGCTGGGAATCCTTGGTACCCCTTGAATGCCGGTTTGCCACCGCGCTTAAGAATAGAGTCTTCCGCAATGGTATCCAGCTCCTTGGTCGTCACTCCAGCGACAACTGCGGCTGCGGTAGCCTGCAGCGTTTGTGCCAAAATTTTCCCGCCTTCCCGAAGGGCAGCGAGGTCAGCAGGGTTCGTGATGCGCGTCATAGGTACGGGACGATGGCGCGGAGAATGTCGTTGAATACGTTCTTGATGGGTTGCTCCCCAGCAACATCGAGGAGTCGACCATGCTCTTTGTAGAAGTTCTTAAGCACGCGGATGCGCTCCTCGTAGGTGTCGAAGCGCTTCCCGGCAAGTTCGGGCGTATCATCGGACCGGTGCTGGAGCTCCGCACCGCAGATGTGGCAGTGATTCCCTTTGTAGTCAGCATCCAAAGGATGGAAGACGAGCTTGTCATTCGGGCAGTACAGTCGCAGTGTCAGCCGTCGAACCGCTTCGTCGCGTTTTACGTCTATGGAAATTGCGATGGGTTCGCGCATGTCAAACGTTTGCACCATGCGCTCGAGGGCAATAGCTTGCGGTAAGGAGAGCGGGAATGCATCGAAGACAAATCCAGTCTTCCGGTGCAAGCGCTCTATTTCACGCTTGACGAGTTCTTCAATGACCTGGTCAGGCTGGGGAATGCCGGCGTCGTACCGGCTGCGCACTTCGTCTGCCAGCGTATCGCCGGTACCGGCTTTACTCCGAATAGCCCGAATGATGTCGCCCGAGGAAAGGTGGTACAGCGAAAAGCGCTCCTCCAGGAGCTGCGCTTGGGTACCCTTCCCTGATCCGGGCGGGCCGATGAGGACGATGTTGAACGGACGCGGGTGGGACGTGTTCATGTGTGGACGTGGGTACTATACAGGACGAGGGGTAAACCACCAAACGGAAAAACGTCCTTCAAGCTAAGGTGTGTGGCGAGAACGTCGGAGTCGCCACTTACTTGTAGAACGCTTCGTAGTCGCGCATGACCAGCTGCGCCTGCACTTGCTTCACGCTCTCCAGCACCACGGAGACAACGATGAGCAGGCTGGTACCGCCAATCGCCAGGTTTTTCACGCCCGTCGTGGATTGCATGATGGTCGGGAGGACGGCAATGACGCCCAGGAAGAGCGCGCCACCCAGAATGATGCGGTTCGAAACGAAGCCAAGGTACTTGCTCGTGGGTTCGCCTGGACGAATACCGGGGATGAAACCACCTTGCTTCTGCAGGTTCTCCGCAATTTGGTGCGGCTGGAACACGACCGCCGTGTAGAAGTACGTGAACGCCACGACGAGCACGAAGTACATGATGCCGTAGTAGCTCTGGTTCTGGAAGAAATCCCGTACCCACACCGCGAAGTGCGCTACCCATGGAACCGCACTCGTCGTGAAGAACTGTGCGATGAGCGGTGGGAACAGAATAATAGAGACCGCAAAGATGATCGGGATGACGCCCGCTTGGTTCACGCGGAGTGGCAGGTGCGTGTTCACCCCAGCGCCGCCGACCGTCTGGTTGCCCATGACACGTTTGGCGTAGGTTACGGGGATATTCCGCTGGCCCTCCGTGACGAAGACCACCCCAGCAATGGTGATGATCCCGATGAGTATGAAGGTGACCATGGTGAAAATTTGCGTCGAGTCAACAACGGCGAGCGTTTGCTGGATGGACTGCGGGACGCGGGAGACTATCCCGGCAAAGATGATGAGGGAAATACCGTTGCCCACCTTCTTCTCATTGATGAGCTCGCCAATCCACATGAGGAGCATGGTTCCGCCGACAACCGCGGCAATTGCTGTAACCGTTTGGAACATGGTCATGCTTCCGAGGACATTAGCGGCGCCCTGCTTTTTTAAGAAGATCATGGTGCTGTACGCCTGCAGGATAGTCAACGGAACCGTAAGGTAGCGGGTGTACTGGTTAATGCGGTTCTGCCCCTGCTCGCCGTCTTTCTGGATTGCCTCCAACCGCGGGATGACCATGGTCAGCAGCTGCATGATGATGGACGCCGTAATGTACGGGCCCACGCCGAGCATGACCACCGAGAAGTTCTGCAAACCACCACCAGAGAAGAGGTTGAGCAAGCCCAGGAGTGGGTTCCCTTCCAGGACGGACTTCAACCCAGTGGGGTTGATGCCGGGGATGGGAATGTGCGCGAGAATGCGAAAAATGACCAGCATCGCAAAGACGAACAGCAACGTGTTCCGAAGATCACGTACTTTCCACAACTGGCGAAGTCGTTCGATCATGCTTTTGCGTCGCGCTTTTCACGCTGCCGCTTTGGCAGCGGCTGCTGCGGCACGGACAGAATAATTGTTTTCCCACCTGCCGCTTCAATGGCAGCCTTGGCGGATTTGGAAAAAGCGTGGGCCGAGATCTGAAGCGCGTGGCTCACTTTACCGTCTCCGAGCACCTTCACGAAGTTCGTTTCCTTAATGAACTTGCGCTTGCGCAGGAGTTCAGGGGTAACTTTCGCCCCAGCGGGAAAAGCGTCGAGCTTGCCAACGTTAATCACCGAGGATTTGTCGAACTGGCTCTGGAAGCCTCGGTGCTTTGGCAGCTGCAAGAGCATCTGCTTGAGCCCGCGCTTGCGGCTATGACGACGACCGCCGCTTCGGGCGCGCTGGCCTTTGATACCGCGTCCGCTGTACGCGCCATGCCCAGACGCGTTCCCACGCCCGATGCGGGGTGAGCGCTGGGTGCTACCAGGATTCGGTTTGAGCGTGCTGAGTGTTGCGGGCATAAAAGTGTTTAGTCAGCCTTCTTCTTCCGCGCTTGGAGCTTGGAGAGTCCCAAAAGGACGGCGCGAACGTTGTTAATCTTGTTCTTGGAACCGAGCATCTTACTTACCACGTCTTTGATGCCAGCCAAGTCAAGGACCGCTCGAGCGGCACCGCCAGCAATGACACCCGAACCAGTGGGAGCGGGCTTGAGTAACACGCGAGCAGCCCGGAATTTCACTTCCACAACGTGCGGAATTGTCCCGCGCTCGGTGACGATGGTAATGAGGTGCTTCTTGGCAGAGGTTACGGCTTTCTCCACCGAACCTTGCACGTCAGCGCCTTTTGCTAGACCCATGCCAACGCGACCTTTGCGATCACCAATGACCACGCAGGCGCGGAAGCGCATGCGCTTGCCACCGGCAACCACGCGGGTCACGCGGGAGAGGTCAATCGTCTTCTGATCAAACTCTGACTTCTCGCGGGGTCGGCGGTCACGGCGGGGTCCGGATTGGAGGCGTCCTGGAGGCATGTGGGTAGGGTGTTAGAACTGGAGGCCGCCGGCGCGCGCGCCTTCAGCGAGAGCTTTGACGCGGCCGTGGTACCGGTACCCAGCGACGTCGTAGACAACGGAAGAAATGTTCTTTGCTTTCGCTTTCTCGGCAATCATGGTTCCGACGGCTGTAGCGACCGCAACTTTCTGGGTGTGCTCCTTGGTCGCTTTCACGGGCGAGCCGAGGTGCTTGTCGGTCACGGTGAGCAACGTCTTCCCGGCAACGTCATCAATGAGCTGCGCGCTAATGTGCTTGGCGCTCCGGAAGACCGTTAAGCGTGGACGGCTTGCGGTACCGCGAACCTTGCTGCGAATGCGGCGGTGACGGTGCTGGCGACGAATGGTACGAGAGGCGGTAGGCATAGGAATTACTTAGCGCCGGCGGCCTTCACGACCTTACCAGCCTTACGGCGAACCACTTCATCCGAGTACTTAATGCCCTTGCCCTTGTACGGCTCTGGGGGCTTGAGGCGGCGAATCGTTGCCGCCGCTTCACCGACAACTTGCTTGTCTATCCCTGAAACCACAATAACATTTTTCTCTACTGCCAGGGTAATGCCAACCGGTGGGGTAAAGACCACGGGATGGGAAAAGCCAAGGTTGAGGTTCAGGTTTGCGCCTTGGACTGCTGCTTTAAAACCCACACCGCTAATCTCCAAACGCTTCTCAAAACCCTTCGTCACGCCAGTAACGGCGTTCGCGAGCAGCTGACGACCAAGACCCCACAGGGCCCGGTCATTACGATTATCCGGTGATGGGACGCTCACGGTTATTTCCGTCGCCGTGGTGGCGATGTTCATCCGGTGATGAAGCCGCATGCTCACCGAGCCTTTGGGGCCGGTTACCGTGACGTCAGGCGCTTTCACGGTTACCGTGACGCCAGCGGGCAGGGGGATGGGAAGTTTGCCAATGCGGGACATAAAATTAGGCAATGGTACAGAGCAGTTCACCACCGACGTGCGCTTTACGCGCTTCCTGGTCAGTGAGGATGCCCTTGGGAGTGGAGAGAATGGCAATGCCGAGTCCGTTCTTCACGCGTGGGATTGCGCCAACTGAAACGTACAGGCGACGTCCGGGTTTTGACGAGCGGGTGAGTTCTTGGATGAATGACGTGCCATCGGGGTTGAACTTGATGGTGACCGTGAATGACCGACTGTCGGGCGACGGGAGCGCCGCAGCAAGGTACCCTTCGCGTACGAGCAGTGACGCTACCGCAAAGCGGAGTTTTGACTGTGGGATGGAGACGGTTCGGAGGCGGGCAAGGCCAGCGTTCCGAATCCGAGTGAGCATGTCTGCGATTGGGTCCATAGGTCAGTACAGTAGGTTACCAGCTTGCTTTACGCAGGCCAGGAATGTCGCCTTTGTTGGCGAGCTCTCGGAGGCAAATGCGACAGAGGTCGAACTTCCGCATGTAGCCGCGTTGGCGGCCACAGCGCCAGCAACGCCGAACGATCCGGGTGCTGTACTTCGGCGCGCGTTTCGATTTCGCAATTTGTCCAGAGGTAGCCATAGGCGATTACTTCTTTGGCGCGCGCTTGGCCGCGTCCTTCGAGGGGCGAGTAGGATACTGTTCGTCTTCATCTGCTACAGATCGGAAAGGGAAACCGAGCTGTTCCATGAGCAGGCGGCTGGCTTTCGGGTTTCCGGCTGTGTTGGTAATGACAATTTCTAAACCATGAATTTTCTCCACTTCATCCGAACGAATTTCCGGAAAAGCCAGGTGTTCCTTGAAGCCGAGCGTGTAGTTCCCCTGCTTTTCGAATGCGGTTGGTTCTACAATACGTGGTTATCAAAGGTTCGTCGTCGTGATTTTTTACAGGCCCAACTTTTG
>CAIPSZ010000071.1 GCA_903867845.1 Candidatus Kerfeldbacteria bacterium
TATGCCCGTTTTTCGTACAAAATGCCGAGCATAATGCTCGGATCAAAAAGGCGACTAAATGCTCCGCAAATATGCCGGCATATATCGCCCACACCAAAAATGATCCCAGGGATCAACAACAAAACTGTCAAAACACAACAACAAGCAACACTCGTTGGTCGTCGCTCGTGTTGCTCGTCGTTGCTCTTCGTTGCTCGTTGTTGCTCTCCCCATGATGCAAGATGTGAACGCGAGCAACCTCATTGGAACGCGGTACCTCTTCGCGGCAACAGTACCACTTATTGTTGGTCTAGCATTACTCCTGCGTCCACTTCGTCACCGCCTGCAGTATCTCATTGTGGTAAGTGCAATTCTCGCCATTGCTGGGGCTATAAACTTCGTTCCCTGGTATACGGCGAGTGCATCAGCTCACTCCCTGCAGACCCAGCTGACGAAACAACTCCCAATCCTCCCGCTGCACAGCCTAGTGAAAGTAGGCGGATTGCAGGGCGAGTACAGTGGCGCCTTTGCATGGTACGCGCGGCGTTCGTTTCCAGAAATGCTCTATGCAGTCACGCACCGCGATGACCTCTACGCCGCTGCAGCTTTCGAGCCGTCGGTTCTGTGTGGTAGTTCACTAACGAGCACGCTGTACCAGTTTAGCTGGAGTGAGACGAGCCACAGTTTGACGCGGAACACCGACCTGGCGAGTAGTGACCTGCTACCCACTGGGCACGAGTCAGTCCAGGTGCACGTGCAATCCATTGGTACTGGAAAGTACGACGTATCTTGGAGTCCCGAACAAGCTGCCCAGGAATACCGATCCATCGTCCTCACCACGCGGGGTACGAGTGCAACACAGGTACACCTCGCGATGGCGACTGCTACGGGGCAAACATTCCAGTCGGTCGGCCTTTCCATTCCTGCGGGTGTGACAAATACCCTTGTGCAAACGTGCGGTTTGTCACCGTGGGTGCTCACCCATCGGTCTTCTGCGCGCTTTACTTTTCAACCCGCACTGCAACTTGACGCCGTTACCTTTACCGAACCACGATGAGCGATATGCGAACATTCCAGGGTTCTCCCAAACTCGTCCTGTACGGTTTCTCACCCGATACCCCGGAGGAAATTTTCTCGCGCGTTGCCCACGGTGCAAAACCCTCTTCGCTAAAAGGTGACTTTATCTTAGTTGCCGAAGGCGTTGATGCGCGAACCGGTGACTCACTTATTGTATTCGTCTCGACGGTTATTGCTGCAATTCCGTACTACTACACCATTACCGCTGGTCGTTGCGTGCACGCGCCTGATGTTTTCACCTGCTGCCAGCAGGCAAAGCTTAGCTGGACGTGGGATTGGGAAGCCGTCGCTGACCTCGCGCTTTTTGATCACGTTATTGGCGATCGATCTTTGCACGCGGCAATCCACCGAATCCCTGCAGCGAGTGTCGTGACCATTTGTGGTAACACGGTGCAAAGTGAAACCGAACCATTTTGGACAACGCTCTACCAGAACCTTCGCTACGACGCGCGAAGTGAAAATGCCGCGAACGTGGTGATGGATATTCTTTCTGAAGTACCAGCATCACAACCAATTGCCCTTTCGCTGAGCGCTGGGTACGACAGCCGGGTGCTCCTGGCTGCGCTGACGCACCAGCAGCGTGATGTGCAAACCGCGACCATGGGGGACAGCCAGGCAACTGATGCGCGTATTGCCCAGCAACTCGCGACGTCCGTGCACGACCCGTTTACTCGCGTGGAGCTTACACCTGATGACTACGTCCGAAATGCCCGCGAAATTCTTACGTGCACGAGCGGGGAAAAAGTGTTCACGCACTGGCACACCGGCATCTACGCCAACCGCGCACCGTTCACTTCTAGTCAGCTACATATTGCCGGATCGAATGGTGAGTTCGCGCGGAGTACGTTATGTGATAAAGGAATGTTCGCGCAAGCCCTAGATGCATTCCCAATACTCAACTGGCAGACGTGGATTACCCGACAGCATCAAGCCCAGAACTGGATTGTTCCCGACCTCGTACGCGCACTTGGCACGCAGACACCCTTTGCCCGTGCGCTCAATGCCAAAACGCTGTTGCGCGAAGTTCCAGTAGGGGAGTATTGTTTCGGCGATGGCTTGGATGTGTTCTACGCCACGCAGCGCGTTCGCAATTTCATTGGCTTAGGCGTAGCGCTGTACCGCAACCACTGGCCGACCATGTCGCCATTCCTCGACGCGCGTTTCATTACCTATAGCGCACACCTTCCCCGACACGAAAAGCTCGCTAACCGATTACCCCGAAAGATTATCCAGCAGTTGCAACCGAAGCTGCTCGATTTCCCGACGGATGAACGTGGGGTACCCATGCGCGTGAAGCCTTCACTCATCTACTTCCGCAAGCACGCACAGGTCCGTGGCTACCAGCAGTACCGCGCCGCGCAAGCATTACCGCAAGTCCAGCAGTGGGCACGGGCAGGCTACCAAGTCTTATCTGGTGGGCAAAAGGAATATGTACCTGACCAAGCGTACCAATGGAATTTTGGGATAACCATTGGCGCGATCTTGGACGTATTGCAGGAAAAAGGTATTTCACTTTCATCAAGCACTTTGTGAACACATCTTCGCTCACACCTCTACGCATGTTCGGACTCGCTGCGGTTTGCAGCGTCTTCATTGAAGTCTGGTCATTCGTTGGCTTGAACCACAGTAGCGTACGAGTGGCACTGTGGGTTGCAATCGTGCTGCTTGCCATAGTTCTTGCTTGGCGTCAGCCAATGCTCGCGCTCAGTCTTGTGGTCATCGAATTAGTCCTAGGCGGGAAAGGATACCTGGCCAGCGTGTCGTCAATTGGCGGACAAGGCATGTCCATGCGCTTAGGTATCTTCCTTGCGGTATTTGTAGTTTGGGCGCTACGCGCGCTTCGTACCCGACAGATCTGGGGTACCCAGCGACCATTCCGGTGGTTCTGGTTGGGCATGATCGGGATTGTCGCGTGGTCGGTCATAGTGGGCATCCTGCACCACAACGGTATTCGTGCGGTGTACTTGGATGCGAATGCATTCCTCTTCCTCGGGCTCGTTCCAGCGTTCGGCTGGTTGAAAAATCGCGATGAGCTGTACCGGATCATTGGCGCCCTAGGTGGCGCGCTCGTCGTCGTGGCGTTTGAAACGGGTTTTGCCCAAGTACTCTTCAACCACATTGCGGTGGGAACGGTGTGGAATTTCTTCCACTGGATTCACGTGACTGGAGTGGGGGAGGTAACCATGATTAGCAGTAACCTGTTCCGCATCTTTTTCCGGAGTCACGTGTACGGACTGCTCGCTTTTGCCGTCGGCATTGGCCTGAGCATGCGCGAATTAAAAAACCATACCTGGATGTGGCGTGGCACGGCGGCCGCTGGGCTGTTCGTCACTATCATAAGTCTTTCGCGAAGCTTCTGGTTAGGCGGTGCCGTTGGCCTGATTGCCGGAGTGCTTGCCGTAGTTTCGACGCCAACGCTACGTCACGACTGGAAAAAATTGTTCGTCAATGTGGGCATCCCGGTGCTCCTCGGCATTCTTGCGTTCCAATGGGCGTTGAACTTCCCGGGATTATGGGGTGGGCACCCGAATGCAAACCTCCTCCAAGCGCGCTTAGACGTACAGACTGAATCGGCAGCATCGTCGCGACGAGAACTCCTTCCAGTCATAACGAAGGCAATATTCCAGCACCCCGTAGTTGGGAGTGGTTTGGGAACATCGCTTACGTTCAAAACCCTAGACCCGCGGGTGAACATCACCAAGAATCCGACTGGAACGAATTACACGAGCACGGCATTTGAACTCGGCTGGCATGCCTTTGCCATGCAATTTGGCCTACCACTTTTCGCGCTGTACGTTGGCATGTTGGGGTGGTTCTTCTGGATTGGTTGGAGGAAGATACGGACGAGTGCGGACGAGCGCTGGCCACTCCTGGGCTTTTGGGTTGCTGGGGTCGCGCTCTGCGGCGTTCACCTAACGACGCCGTACCTAAACCACCCCCTTGGCTTAGGCATCCTCATGCTCATTGCCTGCGCATTCGCACTCGTACCGGACCAAACTCATGCCGAGCGTTGACGTCTCCATTGTCACCTGGAATAGTGCGGCAGTGCTCGAACGACTGTTGCAAGATCTTGTTGCGCAGAGTTGCGTACCGGCGAGGATCACCGTTGTCGATAACGGATCATCTGATGAATCGCGTGACATTGCACGACGCTACCCTGAAGTAGAAGTCATTGCACTTGCCGAGAATACGGGATTTGCTCACGCCCACAACATTGGTATTGCGGCTGGATCAAGCGATTACGTTTTTGTCGTCAATCCAGACGTTCGTCTCGATCCAAAGTATTTGGAAACGCTGGTGACTTTTGCCGAGCAGGTAGGGGATGCGGGTTCTTTCGTTGGAACCGTTCAGCGTCCAGATGGCGCAATAGATACGACCGGTCTTATGGTGTCACGAACGCGCATTGTTCGCGATCGACAGAATGCGTTCACCCACCCAACGGCAATCTTCGGCGTTTCTGGGGCAGTCGCGCTATATCGCCGTCGCGCGCTGGACGCAGTGAAGAATTCCGGCCAGGTGTTTCATGAAGCACTGTTCGCGTATAAAGAAGATGTTGAACTTGCCTGGCGTTTGCAGTGGGCGGGGTGGGGAGCGTTCTGCGTTCCACATGCCCGGGCAGTCCATGAACGGGAAGTACGCGTCGAAACCAAGCGCTCACGTCGAAGCCAACGTCGTCGTTTCCTGAGCTACCGTAATCACCTTTTACTCTTCGCATTAGTAGAAACGCCAGGCACCTTCTGGCCAGAGGCATGGGCTATCCTGCCTGCCGAACTCGGCCGTTTTGCGTACCTCACCTGCACGGACCCACGCACGACATTCCGCGCTCTTGCTGCAGCAGTCAAAATGTGGCACGCTGCAAGAATGTTCGCCGCGCATGATTCGCGTCGTAACCGTAGTGCGAAAATGCGAACGATCCTGCATGTATGAGTGAAATACCTGACGTTTCGATTATCATCTTGAACTTCAAATCGCGTGGCCTGCTCCGGCAGTGCTTGCGAGGTATTTCGACGTCTGGAGACCGCGTTCAGAAACAGGTAATTGTGGTCGATAACGCTTCCAACGATGGAAGTGTGGAAATGATCGAGCACGATTTTCCCGACGTGACTTTTGTTGCCTCACCAGTAAATGGTGGTTTTGCGGCCGGTATGAATTTGGGCTTGCATCGCGCAACGGGTCGTTACGTCGTACTCCTCAATCCAGATATTGCTATCATGGATAAGCCGATTGATCGTCTCGTCGCGTTCATGGACCAGCACCCGCGAGTTGGCCTAGCGGGTCCGAAGCTCTTGAATCCGGACGGAACCGTGCAAGATTCGTGCTACCGTTTTCACCGCACGCTCACACCGCTGTACCGTCGCAGTCCGTTAGGGAAATTACCCGGCATCCGCAAACACCTACGTGAGTTTGTCATGAGCGACTTCGATCACAAGGAAAGTCGACCCGTGGACTGGCTACTCGGTGCGTTTCTCATTATGCGTGCGGAAACGTATAAAATGGTTGGGCCAATGGACGATCGTTTCTTCTTGTACTTTGAAGATGTTGATTGGTGCCGGCGAACGTGGGCAGCTGGATGGGAAGTATGGTACGTTGCCGAAGTTGAGTGCGTCCACTACCACAAGCGGGAATCCGCTGAGCACCCGGGTTTTCGTGGACTTTTTGCCTACCCCACGCAAATTCACATAAAGTCGTGGTGGCGGTACATTTCAAAGTACTCGGGTGTGCCACTACCCACCCATTCGTCCCGCGCGAATGAAAGCTAGGCGAATTTGCGTACGGTTGACCCCAGCTAGAAAATCACGTACCATTGGGCACTACCAA
>CAIPSZ010000072.1 GCA_903867845.1 Candidatus Kerfeldbacteria bacterium
ACTGGAGTTCAGACGTGTGCTCTCCGATCTAACCATCACCAGATGTGGTACTGGAGCAAATGCTGGAACGATTAATTGAGCTCCAACTCTACCAAGCTTTGCTCGAATCCAATGCCTCGGAACACTCAGCGCGCATGCTCGCCATGCGGAATGCCTCGGATGCGGCCAAAGACCTCATGGATGACCTCAACCTCACTTTCAACCAAGCTCGCCAAGCTGGCATCACCCGCGAAATCGCGGAAATCTCAGCGGGACGCGCAGCGTTGGAGTAGCTCATTGAAAAACTTGGTGAACCTCACCTGCCCTGCGGGCATCCTCTCCTAATAGGAGAGGAGGGAAAAAGAAACCACTTCTCCCATTGGGAGAAGATGGCCGAAGGCCAGATGAGGGTAACCAAGATTGAAAAAGAAAACCGTTCATTCCAAAAAGAAAAAGCGCCACGAGGTTATCGCAGCGCTTGAGGGACTTCTCATGAATTACCGAAGGTACCGGAAGGTAATCATGTATCCCGCAAGAACGATTTCAGAAGCGCCCTGCTCACGGTAGGAAGCAATAACGGATACTACCTCCCATCCATCCTTGGCTTTTTCGGAAATAGCGCCTTGAATATCTTCCCACGTTTTGTCTTGATCAACTGTGACATCCTCTCCGAAGACATAGCGCTTCTTGACAAATAGACTCGTTAAAGTTTCCATAGTACTCCTTCATTTGGTTTTGGTTGATTGAGAAATTTAGCACAGACAATGACTTTTGTCAACCCCTGAAGAGAACCGTGAGGAGCGAAAACGATTTCGCTCCTGACCCACCTCTTCAATAACTCATTCACTCCAAGTGCAGGTTTCTGTGCCTTCCTAGCCACTTCAGTGGCGTTGCGTAGAACAGGCAACCCGACTAAAGTCGGTTAGAAGTAGACGGAGACGCCCGCGCTTGGAAAAAAGAAAAAAGTTCATTACAAAATGAAAAGCGCCACGAGGTTATCGCAGCGCTTCGTAGAAGGTCTAATTACCTATTTGTCCAGATACTCACTCCCTTTACACGCTGTCATCTTTCCTTTGGTAACCGTATACACAGTATCGTCTGGGCCAAACATAGGTATTACCGGATCACGGAAGGTGTCACGATCTGAGTTGGCCGCCATAAACTTGGAGGAACAATCTTCTGAGCAAAGGTCAATAATCGTGGTAGCCCAAGGCTTATGGAAGTAGTCTTTAGTCTTTACATCACAAACGAAAGCCCCCCCAATAATTGATATCTTCAAACGTGACGCATTAGCGGGTATGTTTTTCCCACACTGACAGCAAGCAGTATCTATGAGAGCCCTACCTTCTCTGGGGCTCGTGATAAAGCCGTACGCCTCCACCACTGGCCTAGGATCTTTCCCAACACGCATGTTTTCAAAACTCCTGTTAAATATTTATTTGTTTCATAGTTGTATAGCAACATACCCCGGACTTGTCAACCACTGAAGAGAACCGTGAGGAGCGAACACGCTTTCGCTCCTGACCCACCTCCTCAACTAATTATTTCGTAAGGAACCATATTGTATGACAAACGGAAAAATCACGCAGATCATTGGCCCAGTTGTGGACGTCCACTTTGAAAAGGACCTCCCGACCATCTACACCGCCCTCCACGTGGAGCGCAAAGGCACCACCCCGCTGGTACTGGAAGTCCAGCAGCAGCTGGAAGGCAACACCGTGCGCACCGTGGCCATGGACGCCACGGACGGCATTGCCCGCGGCGTACCGGTCATGAACACGGGCAAGCCCATTAGCGTCCCGGTGGGGAAGGAAACCCTTGGTCGCATGGTGAACTTGCTCGGTGAGCCACTGGATGACAAGGAACCGGTGAAAGCCAAGACCTTCTACCCTATTCACCGTCCGGCACCAGACTTCAAGGACCAATCCGGCAGTGTGGAAATTCTAGAAACCGGCATCAAGGTCATTGACCTCATCTGCCCAATCGTGAAAGGCGGCAAGGTCGGTTTGTTCGGTGGCGCGGGCGTGGGCAAGACCGTGGTCATCCAGGAGCTCATCCGCAACATTGCCCAAGAACACGGTGGCTTCTCCGTGTTCGCTGGTGTGGGCGAGCGCACGCGTGAGGGTAACGACCTGTACTACGACATGAAGAATAGCGGCGTGCTGGAGAAGACCTCACTCGTGTTCGGCCAGATGAACGAACCCCCAGGCGCCCGCGCGCGCGTGGCCCTCACGGGTCTGGCCATGGCCGAGTACTTCCGCGACGAAGCCAAGCAGGACGTGCTGCTCTTCATTGACAACATTTTCCGCTTTACCCAAGCCGGGTCCGAAGTGTCCGCCTTGCTCGGCCGCATTCCCTCAGCCGTGGGCTACCAGCCAACCTTGGCCACAGAAATGGGCGAACTCCAAGAGCGCATTACCTCCACGAACAAGGGTTCCATCACGTCAGTCCAAGCGGTCTACGTTCCAGCTGACGACTTGACTGACCCGGCGCCAGCCACGACCTTCTCGCACTTGGACTCCACGGTCGTGCTTTCCCGTCAATTGTCTGAACTCGGTATCTATCCTGCCGTGGACCCACTGGATTCTACGTCGACTATTTTGGAACCAGCAATCGTTGGCCAGGAACACTACGATACGGCTCGCGCCGTGCAGAAGGTGCTGCAGCGGTACAAGGATTTGCAGGACATCATTGCCATTCTGGGTATGGAAGAGCTCTCGGCCGAGGACAAGCAGACCGTGAGCCGCGCCCGCAAGATCCAGCGTTTCCTCTCGCAACCGTTCTTCGTGGCCGAGCAATTCACCGGCATTGCCGGCAAGTACGTGCCGCGCGCCGAGACGGTCCGCAGCTTCAAGGAAATTCTGGAAGGCAAGTTTGACGATGTGCCCGAGCAGTCCTTCTACATGAAGGGCACCACGAATGAACTCCGCGCCTAATTTAATTGTCATTGCGAGTCTAGCGAAGCAATCATCCCAAAGTATGTACATACAAGTTTGCTTCGTCGCTGCGCTCCTCGCAAAGACACAGAAATATGCCTAACTCACTCCACCTCACCATCACCACCCCCGAGCGCATCGTCTACGAAGGCGACGTGCAGAGCGTCACCGTGCCCACGATTGACGGGGAGATTGGCGTGCTGCCGCACCACGTGCCCTTGGTGTCGGTGCTGGCAGCGGGGGAGCTGCACGCCATCACCACAACCGGGGAGAGCCAACCCATGGCCGTCTCCGGCGGCTTCATTGAGGTCAACGACAACAACGTGGTGATCCTGGCAGACACCGCCGAGCACGCCCACGAAATTGACGAGCAGCGGGCGGAAGAAGCCCGCGCCCGCGCCCAGAAGCTCCTCACCGAGCGCGCGGCCGATGTGGACTACGCCGAAGTGCAGGCCATACTCTCTAAAGAATTGGCCCGCCTCAAGGTTGTCCGCCGACGTCGGAAGAGCGTGTAGTTGCTTAAAAAAGTATAGAAAAGCAGCGTCATCCTGGGCGCTGCTTGTTTTGCTTTGGCATCAAAGCTACTACACAATTTTTGCCTTGAAGTTTGGAGCAAGGCGCACCACTGCGTCGTAGACTTCGGCATTATTACCAATGCACTTGATGATGCCGTAACCTCCGGATGAATGCCAATCTACGTAGCGCTTCTTGGTTTCTTTTCGAATTGCTTCCACAAAGGGTTCCATGGTTCCTGGTGCTGCCCAGACTTGTGCAACGAAACCACCAAAATTGTAAACTAAGGTATTACACCTTTTTGCTGACATACTACCTCCACTGATTTGTTTATAAGTCCACCCTACTCGTAAGGCTTTTTTCTGGCAAGTAACCGTAGTACCGGAAGAGCGTCTAGGAGCAAGTCCAAGCGCGACTATGTGCATTTGTAGTACTTGGTATACAATTGAAGCATGACCAAGATCGCAGAAGTCACAAAGATTGCCAGGCAGTACTTTGATGCAAACGACTGGAATTTTCATGTACTGAAGGTACGAGAAAATGCTTTAACGTTGGCAAAGACCCATAAAGCAAGTCGGGAAGTGGTTGAGCTTGCCGCATTGCTCCATGACGTGGCACGGGCAAAGGATAAACACAATGATGAGAACCATCACCTCATTGGTGCCAAGTACGCAGCAAAACTCTTGCTTCGCCTTGGGTACTCGCCGAAAATCGTCTCCGCAGTCGTACACTGCATCGAAGCTCACCGTGGGAGCAAAGACCTAAAACCAAGAACAATTGAAGCAAAGATTATGGCAAACGCAGACGCGATGTCCCACTTTGACATGATGCCTTTGTTCTTCTACTGGCGGAGAAGTGAAAATGCTTTTCCTGAAATTATTCCGTGGTTAGAGAAGAAGCTTGAGCGCGACTGGAAAAAGAAATTGACCCTACCAGGAGCTAAGAAAATTGTCGCACAAAAGTACAAAGCAATTCAGTTACTCCTCTCGGCCTTAAAATAGGCAAGTCAAAATGGACAGGGGGCATATCTCCTAGTATTTTTGTGTGAGTTTGTGTATACTCGGAGTCCTCACCCTAACCAAACACCCGTATGGACAAAGTCGTGCACTTCGAAATAACCACCGCGGACCAGAAACGGGCGGAAGACTTTTACAGTAAGGTTTTCGGTTGGAAGATTAGCCCGATGCCAGAAATGAGCTACACCATGCTGGAGACCACGGAAACCGAGCCCAAGGTCGGCCCGACTAAGCCCGGTGCCATTAACGGTGGCATGATGAAGCGAACTGACGATATCAAGAATCCAGTTATCACGATTCAGGTGGATGACATTGAGGCGAGTCTGAAAACAATCGAGCAGAATGGTGGGAAAACCCTTAAACCCAAACAGGACGTCGGTGGCATGGGTTTCTCGGCATACTTCATCGATAGTGAAGGCAATGTGATGGGCCTCTGGCAGATGCCAAAGTAAGTATTATTTGCTTACCGAATTAGAAAGGAGGATACTATACGTATCTTCCTTTTTGATTTACACATATGTACATCTTCGGGATCATTGTGTTCATTGTTGGTGGGGCAACTTTTTTCTGGGGACGACGCCAGAAACAGCTAGGTGCGGAAATGGAAAAGGGGACGGTGATTCCCGTGAAAGACGCCCAAGCCGGCGCAACAGTCGAACTCTATGGCAATGTGGTCAGCCAGCAGCCGCTCAAGACTCCGTTCGGTGGCCGTGAGTGTGTGTACTACGAGTACTCGTTAGAACGACAGGTGGAACGACGTGATGCGCAAGGGCAACTAAGTATGAGTTGGGAAAACGTTTCCAGCGACCGGCAAATGG
>CAIPSZ010000073.1 GCA_903867845.1 Candidatus Kerfeldbacteria bacterium
CGATCTTGTAGGTGAATAAAGGGTTGGTGGCGGAAATGCCGGAGACGATGGTTTTGGAGGAAGCCTAGGGCCAGTGCAACAGAAAAGACACCGCCGATGGCCCCGCAAGGGGCTCAGGTAAGGTTGAAAACGTGCGGTAAGAGCGCACGCGGGTCTGCAGTGATGCAGCCTGTGGTAAACCCTCTCCGGTGCAAGGCCAAGTAGGTCCTGCCGTAAGGCAGGACGGGTTGGCTGCTTGAGACATCCAGCAATGGATGCCCTAGAGAGATAGTCGTCGCGTAACCCCTCGATGAACTCGGGGTGCTGCGCACAGAATTCGGCTTATCGCGTAGCGTAGGCAAAAGTGCACACCACCAATTCGCGTGGCGTGCACTTCACTGAAGTATCCATATGCGCCGACTCGACATCATCACCGCTGCAGTTTCGGTTCCAGTGGATTTTGCCATGGTCTGCGTAGCCGGTATTACCGCGTACAGCTTGCGCTTTAGCGGAACCATCGCCAGCCTGCGACCCGCACTGGCGGAACTTCGGTTTCGCACATTCTTCTTGTACACCCTGAGCATTGCCATTGGGTGGCTGCTCTGCATGGCTATTGCCGGTCTCTACACTTTACGACGTCGCTCCGCCATCAGTGAACTCGGCCGCATCATCCTGGCATCCTCAACGGCAATTACCGCGCTCATTGTCTACATCTTCTTCCAGCGGGAATTGTTCTCCTCTCGCTTCATCGTGCTCGCGGGTTGGCTCCTCGCCATTCTCTACCTTACGATCGCGCGGTTGCTCATTCGGCTCTGCATTCGACTCCTGAAAAACGCCGGCATTGGTCTGCAGTCACTCCTCGTCGTCGGGACGGGAGAATTTGCTGATCACATTGTGACGGATTTGTACGCGGGGAAGCAGAACGGTTTCACCCTGGTGGGTCGTATGAGTGATTTACAAGGTGGCATCGAAACGTTTCGAGAGATCGTTGCAGCGAAACACCCAGACATGGTCCTGCTCGCGTCTACGTCGTTACCGCAAACCGATACGCTTGCCCTCCTGGACGCGTCGCAGCAGCTCCATGTAGATTTCGCGTACGCGGCAGATCTCTTCGCCACACATGCCGGGCACTTGGAAATGCGAACGCTTTTCGGCCAGCCCGTGGTGGAAGTGAAACGCACGAAGCTGGATGGGTGGGGTCGCATTTGGAAACGGACATTTGACGAAATTGGCTCAACACTTCTCCTCATCATCCTCTCACCGGTATTTCTCATCCTGGCGGTGCTCATTAAGATCGATTCAGTCGGTACGGTGTTCGTCAAGCTGCCGCGGGTGGGCGAGCGAGGGAGGCTATTCACCTTGTACAAGTTCCGTTCCATGATTCAGAACGCGCACACGTTGAAGCCTACCCTCATGGAGCAGAACGAGCGAAACGATGGGCCGCTATTTAAAATTACGAACGATCCACGCGTCACGCGTTTTGGCCGCTTCATGCGGCGAACGAGTTTAGATGAACTACCACAACTCATCAACGTGTTCCTGGGCCAGATGAGTTTGGTTGGCCCCCGCCCGCACGAACCGGAAGAAGTTGCACACTACCAACCCTGGCACCAGAAGCTCCTCACCATCAAACCCGGCATGACCGGCATGGCGCAGGTGAGTGGACGGGCGAGCTTGAGCTTTGATGACGAGGCGCGCTTGGATATTGCGTACTTGGAAAACTGGTCGTTCGCCAACGACATTCTCATTCTCTTCCGCACGCCGGGCGCGGTAATTTCGCGTCGAGCCGCTGTCTAAGCTCCTATGCGTGTCGCCCTTGTCCACGAGTACTTGAACCAGCTGGGTGGTGCTGAGCGCGTGCTGGAAGCCATGCACGAACTCTACCCCCACGCGCCGGTGCACACCCTGGTGCACGACCGGAGTAAAGTTGGCGATCGCTTTAAAGACTGGGACATTGTCACGTCCATAATCGAGCGGTTGCCCGGAGGGAAGCGGCACTACAAGTGGTACCTGCTTGCCATGCCCGCGGCGATTGAGAGTTTTAACTTCAATGGTTTCGACGTTGTCCTCTCCGACGCGTCAGCATTTGCCAAGGGTGTCATCGTTCCACCCGGCACGCTGCACGTGTGCTACTGCCATACCCCCACCCGGTATTTGTGGAGCGACGCGCACACCTACCCGAACGAAGTGCGCGTTCCGTGGGCAGTGCGTAAGGTACTTCCCTTCGCCTTGAACTACCTGCGCACGTGGGACCGCCAGGCCGCGGATCGGGTGGACCTGTTCATTGCCAACTCGCACTTTGTCGCCCATCGCATTGAGAAGTACTACCGACG
>CAIPSZ010000074.1 GCA_903867845.1 Candidatus Kerfeldbacteria bacterium
AAGTGGGATGTTTCTGGATTTGGTCGGTACGTTTCGCCCATAGTTACACGACGATACTCACGAGTTTCCCTTTAATCACAATACCATTTCTTATGATTCTTGGTGGGCAGGTACTTCAGCATTACTTTTTCCAAGCATTCGCCGTGCACGGAGGTACGTTACAACCGCTGCCGCACTCCGTGCTTCTACGGGGTCGAGGTACTTCTTGCTCAATGCGAAGACTCTTTCGAGAACATCAAAAGCGCGGGACTGGCTGCCAACTGCTTCATCTTTTGCGTACCGATTAGCAAAATCTTCAACCATGCGGAGGAGATCTGCGCCTTTGAATGGGGTTTCACCAGCATTCCCCTGCGTACGTTGCCGTTCAATCTCCGCCTGGAGAAAATGCTCCACGGCTTCGGCAGTGCTCCCACCAGCATCACCTAGCTTGCCAACATCAAACCCAGCGTACCGTGAAGCATTGAGGACGCGACCCACTACACCGAAGTGAGATTCGCGCACCTGGCCGAGAACGGCGTTCAGTACGCGTTCCAGCTCTCCATTCTCTAGCTTCGTAATGGCATCGTAGTCTAGGTTTGCCACTAAAGCCTCGAGTTCCCGAAGGCGCTGCTCCCGCAGTTGCTGCAGCCGTGCACCACGGTCAGCCTGTGCTGCCACGCGCTCGGCTAAAGACAACCGCTGGACACCGCGGAGCGCAGCTTGCTCTGCTTCGGTAGCGCCACCAGGTGTGCCGTCGATAGGGATGAGCTGCACCTTCCCACCCTCCGCTGGCCAGAGCGCGTAGGAAATACCATGTGCGTCCTTTGTGGTAACAACCTCTTCATTAGGATTCGGACGAAAACCAGTAATGATTCCCGAAGCAAAACCACTCTCCCGCAACATTGCCGTGGTGAGTTTTGCAAAATCTGCGCAGACACCAGCATACTCTTTCCCCTCAAGTTGCGTGCGGAGTTCTGGTTTCTCTCGTTTCACCTGGCGCATCCGACTACGCATGATGCTCAGCACTTCATCCGTACTCTGTCCTTGCTTCTGCACTTGCGTGGTCCGATTCTCCATGTCGTAGTACCCCAACGTACGTATTTTGGCTTCAATGGCAATGAGTTTTTCCTTTGGCTGTAGGTTCGCAATACTACGAAGGAACTCTTGAAGATTCTCTGGGAGCGAGGCGATTGGTTCAAGGTTTTCCTTACCATAGCGGTGCGCAGTATCTTGAACGAACTTCTCATGCTCGGCTGTAGAAATATCCTGTGGCACCGGAGGAAATTCCTGTATAACCTGTGAGTAGAGTACCTTCTCTACTCCAGCAGGAATCCGCACCGTTGCTTCGCCCATCGCATTCAGCTCTGGCGTAAGGGGGATTTCTTCACCATCTTTGGTTACGCCTTTCACCCGTTCAGGAAGGATGCTGCCAGTGAGCACCTTTGGTAATTTAACGTTCTGGTAGTTCCGCACATCTACTTCAGCAGTCACTTCCCGTGTTGGTTCATCGTGCTGCTCCGCAATTTGAAAAACACCACGCTCCCAGCGTGCAGAGCCGCGGCTCGTCCGCCCGTAGACGCCGGTGACGAGCATTTCCTCAACCGGCTCACGTAAGCGAAGTACCTCAATAGGCTGCGCCTCTAACGGGTCACCATCCCGTATCTCTGATGAGTTCGACCCTTCCAAGCTCCCCCGACGAATTTTATCAGCTGAAAAATAATCTTGCATGTGACTGCGCTCCCGCTTTCCACGAGCTTTTTCCTCAACAATACCGCGGAGCTGCGGGTTAAGCTGGAAGAGGAGTTGGTCAATTGCATTGTTCGTTAGGTCATCTTTCTTCGCCTGGAGATTCTCGATGAAGTCCAATGGACGTCCTGCTATAGCTGCGCTAACACGCTTCGCAAAGCTCTTCGAATGCTCCAGCAAATCTCGGTTGGCACCACGCGTAGCGTCGGGCACCCCTAGATGGTACGTATCGTTATACCGATTGATATTCGCAGGGGTTTCGTGCTCTAGAACATTCAGAAGATCGAGTTTGCGCTGCTGGTCGTTGTCGAGGGTAACCTTTGGCTGGTACTCATAAATGCTGTATGGGTACCCGCCTTCTCTAGCCTTACTTCTAAAAACTGCACGGAAAGCATCTTGAGTAAACTCAAAATCTTGAAGCCAGGGGTTTTTATCATGGAGTTCAACTTTTTGCTCATTGCCCGAAAAATCAGTGAAGTAGAACTGGTCGTCTCGTTCAATGAGTCCTACCCGCTGGTTACCGACCATCCCGTACGCTTGTACTAGATTGCTACTTTTTTTGTCACGAAAAGTTCTGTAGTACTCCTGCCCGTCACGGTACAGCACTTCGCTACTTCGGGTGCGATCCTTATACTCGAGGGCATCGGTAAAACTTCGATTTATCTCAATTTGCTCACCCACGGTAATCTCTCTTCCAGTCTGGTCAAACAGGACGTCAACATCTCTGCCTCTACTCCCGACAACGTAAATCATGTTACCAATCCTATGCACCTGTTTAATGCCTTCTACTGCAACCGGCATCTCGTGTTCGCTCCCATCGTAGTAGAGAATCCGTTTTCCATTCTTCCTACCGGCAAATGTAAAGTCCTCACTATCAGCAATCGTATTAGTGCCAATATCATAGTCGCCAATTTTTTTATCCCCAATGTAGAGCGATTCGGTCGCATTCCACCCCCGATAGACAGCGTACCCGTACGTACCATTGACGCGGTGCGGAATGGTGTAAATTGAGACAGAGTTATCTTTGGGGAACCTCGCTATTGGTTCGTGATCGGCGTAGAGCACATTATCGTCATGCGTCTTGCCAGCCCAGTACACAGTGCCATCAAATTGCACTGGTGCCTGATTTTCGGCACCCTCGCACCCTTCCTCTTGGCCAAATACTCTATCGCCGACGTGGAGTTCGCCGCTGAGCACATGCCAAGCATTACCTTCACTCGTGTACCCTTTACCAGGAAACTTATTTTCGTGTGAAAACGATGTGTACGTCCCATCAGGACTTTTAAGCGCATAGTAAGATCCAGTATCAAACTTTCCATATACGGCACCATTGATGAATACTGGTTTAATAGAAATCTCTTCAGGAAGTGCATCCTTTATATTCAACCCAAGTTCTTGGTTTGCTCTTAAGCCAGCAGCATGCATTTCCTGTAATAATGCTACATCTTTCGGATCATCTTGATTGAATGTGTAGGAACTTGGAAACGTGCCAATGCGCTCGAAGGAACCGAGCCCACCTTCGGTCTCCGGTATTTCAGTGGCTCCAGGCTGCTCCAAAATACGCACCTCATACTGCGTCGTCTTCGGGTCTTTGATTAT
>CAIPSZ010000075.1 GCA_903867845.1 Candidatus Kerfeldbacteria bacterium
CACACCAATTTGTGGTGCGGCAAGTCCAACCCCATCAGCGACCTCCATTGTTTCCACCATATCCTTGATGAGCTTCTGGAAAGTCTTTGTACGCACTTCATCTCGGGAAACCGTTTCCGCGGTTTTTCGGAGGATAGGGTTAGGAATTGTCACAAGTGGGAGTTTGGGCATTGAAAAAGCGTACTAAATACGTACGAGTTCGTCAACTCTAGGGAGTCGCGGTGGATCTACCGTGCCTTCCCAAGCAGGATCTAGGTGCTCAGCGAGGAAGGCTAGTAAATGCTCACGATGAGCGTTTTGCGTTTGGAGAATACGTGCATTTCCAATTGCAGTTTCACGAACTTCACGCGGGAGCACACCGGAGTACGCAGTTGTGCTATGCACACGCACGTTCTTTCGTGGCTGGCAGACGATGAGGGTTCCCCCTGGCGGGTAGTTTAGTGCAATTCGCTCAGCAAGTATCGTTTTACTCAATTTTTCAAGATTGAGTAATCCGGTTAGCGCCCGATGCTGTGGCTGGAAGGTTTGGATGTAGACTTGCTGATAACCGCGCAAAAACTGCTTCGCTAGAGACACTAAATCTACGAATTCTTCCTCGGCAAGGTACTGGCCACTCTTGAGCAGTGCATCAGCTTGGACAATGACGCATACGTCGCAACGAAAGGTAAGGTCATTTGCAATTGCACTCGTGGCAACGATATGCTGTGCAGTTTCAAGTTTACCGTAAATGTGCTCGCGATCAACACTGCAAATACGTTGACCTGGAAATATTTTTGCGAGGGAGTCGGCAACGGTTTCTACGCCAGGGCTTCGAGACGAAAGGCGAACACTAGCGCACGTAGCACACGTTTCGGGCATACTAAAACGTATTCGATCCCGAGTGCATTCCATTTGTTCAACATTACCAATGCGGACGACACGTGCCGGCGCCCCGCACGTCGGGCATACTACCGGCGCGCCACAGTCACGGCAGATAACGACGCCAGCGGCCCCACGTCGTTGTAAAAGCCAGAGTGTCCGTGAGTGCTGGACTGCACGAGCTAGGGTAGGCGTAATGATATCCATTCGCTCGCGAAGCGGGTCATTTGCTCGGTCAATAAACGTGAGCGTCGTTCTGTCTGGTAGCACTGTCCAGCGCTTCTCCGGTACGACGTTCAGGAGCCATGGCGTTGCCCAGCGTGCAAAGAATACCAGCTGAGCACGGTGCTCTGCAGCAAACCACCGGATAAAGCTCCGGATATCAAAACGGGGCGCTTGATCAAACGCAGCGTACCCAGCATCGTCCGCCCAATCCACAAAAATGCGCTGGATTTCAGGAAACGGTGCAAGTACTCCGCTTTGCGTGCAAATGATAAAACGAGCAGTAGAAAGTTGCGCGACGCACTTCCTGTACGTAGCACTCTGAACTGGACCTTCGAGGACAACAGGCGCATCGGCTTCGAGTTTCGTCTTCCAAAACTCAACTAGTGCGTGCGTCGGTACGATAATGAGCGTTCGGGATTTCTCACGACGGACTTTCTTAACAAACGCATCAACAGCTTCATCGTGCTGGTCAAGTGTGTGCCAGAGTACTCCGGAAATTTCTGCACATCTGGAACTACGGTTACGTTGCGTACGCAACAATGTCGGCACAGCCATTCGAAGGATATTTGAAAGGCGAGTGAGGGTTTCGCGATGTAACCATGATGCTAAAGCAATTTGCTCACTCGTAAGCGCGGAGCGAGGAATGCACGGTGTGAGTTCTTTGAGTGCTCGCGTGCTCTTCACGGGTTTCGTGGTAATAGACCAGACAATACCCGTAATACTTTTTTGGCGGAAGGAGATGGTTACGTGTTCCCCAGGTACTACGCTCACTCCATGAGGAATGGCGTAGTCGAAAATGGAAATTACTGGACCAGTTCGAATGAGTGGTACGACCTTTGCTATTCTCAGTCCTTGGTTTACTTGGGTTGCCACGTCAGGAGTTGGTACGCAACGCCAAATGGCGTACCCGTGTAGAGCTCGTTCGGGACAACCCGAATGGAGTGCAACATGCCAACGAGTTGCGCTAGGCTCCATGTCCCGCAGGATTGCACATCATCTGCAAGGGTAGCTCGCGTCTGCATGAGGAATGTTTCCAGCGTTCCGTGACGCGCGCTTGCTAGCCACTGCGCAAGGAAGGTTCCCGCTGATTCAGATTTTTCACTCGTCGTCTCTCCTACGCGTGTGGTAATTTCACCCGAGGCAAGGAGAAGAATGCGCTCACGAGCATTGACGAGTTGTTCTTGAAGGTGCATGCCAAACTGGACGTGATCTGCCGGCGTTGAATGACGGCTCGAGAGCTCAACCCAGGACGGTTGACGTGGGAGACCGTGAAGGAGGAGTGCGGGAATACCGATGCCATAATTCACGTGCGTTTCGTGTGAGAGCGCGATAGGCAGGTGCGTTTCATGGTGTTCCTTCAGCTGATAGGTAAATTTTGGCGTGCCCGAGAATTGTACCGTCGTCGTCAAATCACCGAGCGTTTCAAAAGTCGCGGTAAAATGCTTCGTAAGGTTGAACGTAAACGCATTCCCAACTGAAAGCGCGTGGGGGTTACAGCAAATGATGACATCTGGTTGAAGGGCATGCACCCACTGCGTAAAGACGGCGTACGCATTGTGAAGCGGACGTAGCAGTGTCGCGTGCTTTGGGTCAACCGTAGGGAGCAGGAGCGGCGTGTGCGGGACAAACGCGGCACCAATGATGCTCATGGAATTAGTTGGTCACCGTGTTAATCGAGTCGCCAACTGGGTGTAAGGCTGCAACCTGTGGGGAAATAACGATGACGTTCTTCATCTTGTACCCCAGGGCATCAAAAAGTTTCCGTGAGGTAATTGCGCGGCGCTGGCCATTGGAAATTACGTACACGCCCAGATCACCTTTCAAACGGACGAGTTCGCCATCGCGGAGCGTAAGTGCCGGACCTTTCTGGTATTTTTGTAGTTCACTTAGGCTAATGACCACGTTGTAGGACCGTCCAGGAAAGCGCGATTGTATTATGGAACGGTCGATAATTGGGTACCATATCCCTTGCTCAATCCAAGTAATCCCACCATTTTCTTTTACCTTCACTAAGGCACCCGCCGGGTAGGCATCAGCGTTGGATATGGTTACGCCATCCAGGTAACCCTGTAAATCTGTTGCAGAAACTTGGATAACTTCTTGCGGATTAAAACCAAGAAGCTGGAACACCGCCTGCGACGCAATAAGACGTTTTTGGTCGCCGCTCAGAAGATACGTATTTCCATCGGGTGTCTGAACAAGCGAGTAGTTTGGTAACGTAATATTTGGTCCTCGTGGGTAGGCCTCGATCGTGTCGGCCGTGGTTTGAATAACCTTGCTAAAATTTCCGTACCGAGTAATGAATGCAGCCCGATTTTGGAACGCCCAGCGCATGCCATCTTGGATGAGCCAAATACCACCACTGGTGCCAACGCGCAGGAGTGTTCCGTCTGGGTAAACTTTCGAGAACCAGCTTGAGTAAATATTATAAAATAGCTGGTTTCCATGAATGTACGGGGTATACAAGTACAAGTTTACCGTCCCTTGGTTCTGCAGAGTGACTTGCTGGCAATTCGAACTTTTGTACGTATCACAAATTGTATACGTCCCGCCAACCATTTTCGATCTCCAACTCTTCGCATTATCTATGTAATTTCTATACTGCTTTGCCGCGTAGTAAATCTGATTGTACAACCCCTTACTAAAAAGCACATCGCCAACCCCACCACAGCTATCGCAAACGCTATAGCCCATTGCCCAATCGAGCTGACGTTGGCTTGGGGTGGGATCATCAATCACGCTTTGCTCTTTCTGCATTGTTGTGAGGAGCACTTTTGGACTAATCCGGAATAACTGGCCAATTTGCACGAGCGCGTCACTAAGCCGAACCGTCGAACCATTCTGGTCCATAACCGGAATTGTGGCGAGCACACCCGAATGACGGCCAAGGAATGATTGCACATCTTTTGCCGTTGGACTGGTATCGGTAAAATCCAGGTCCGAAATAATGAACCCTGGGGTAAACGCTGCGTGCGTGGCATGGCCAGCCCACAGGAAAAAGGCGATGAAAGTGCCAGTAACGGCGAGCATTCGATACCGCATAGTAGACGTACTATAGCAGTGCCGCGCATCCATCACAAGCCCCCACTTGCATCAAAGTGGAAGAAACCGCAAGATGCACGTATGGAGCGCATCACCTTTCACGATTTCACCATTGACGCAGGCACACGCGCCGAGCAACAGGAGCATCTGCGCGCTCTCCTTAGCGAAAACGCGTTTCACCAGGTGATTACCATTAACCCGGAGTACATCGTACTGGCAAAGCAGTACCCAAAGCTTCGTGCATTGTCCCAGCACGTAGCACTTTCGCTAGTTGATGGCGTGGGTTTGGTTTTTGCGCTTCATAGGTCGAGACGAGTAGAACGCTACCAAGGCGCCGATGCAGTTGCAGACCTCTTCAATGAAGCCGAACATCGTAAGTTCACAGTTGGCATACTCATACCCAGCACAGGCCTTTCGTCAATTACTTTAGTCGAACAGACGCTTCGCACACGGCACCCAATGTTGAAGTTCGTCTGCTGGGATGATGAACGCCGTGCGCTCCTTGAAATTTCACAAAGTACCATTGACATACTCTTCGTAGCATTTGGGCAACCGTCGCAGGATTTCTGGATCGATGAGCACCGAGCGCAACTCAAGCACGTACGCGTCGCTATGGGGGTTGGCGGATCGATTGATTTCCTCACTGGCAAACGAACGCGCGCACCTCGTCTCATGCGTCGCCTTGGCGTAGAATGGTTATGGCGGATGGTAACGCAACCAAAGCGTTTCCCACGCATTATTCGTGCAACATTTGGCTTCTGGTACACTTTACTCACCTCATGAAACCTCCACGCGTTCGATTCGCCCCTTCCCCAACTGGTCGACTGCACATCGGCGGTTTGCGGACGGCGCTCTTCAACTACCTCTTTACCCGAAAAAATGGCGGGGTATTCATTCTTCGCATCGAGGATACTGATCAGAAGCGCCTTGTTCCCGAATCGCTAGAGGACATACTTCGAAATTTAGCCGCGTACGGATTGACCGTTGACGAGGGTCCTCGACTCATTGACGGGAAAATTTCTGAAGTTGGATCGTACGGTCCGTACACCCAGTCAAAACGCCTCCCGCTCTACCGTAGGGCAATAGACGAGCTCATCGAACAGGGGAGTGCCTACCCGTGCTTTTGCACTGTCCAACGTCTATCGGAATTACGAACATCGCAAGAAGCGCAACACCTTGCACCGGGATACGACGGCCATTGCCGAAATATTACACCCGATGAGGCAAGGCGCCGTCGTACTGCGGGGGAGCCCTGCGTCATTCGATTTCGCACACCCAAGAAAGGGCAGACCGTTGCGCATGACCTCATTCGAGGCGACGTCACATTCAAGCATGAAACCTTAGAAGATGTTGTACTCTTTAAAACTGATGGTTTCCCAACGTACCATCTCGCAAACGTTGTTGATGACCATGCAATGGATATCACGCACGTCATTCGTGCTGAAGAGTGGCTGCCATCGCTACCCCTCCATCTACTGCTCTATGCAGCCTTTACGTGGACTCCGCCTGAATTCGCGCACTTACCGCTGATCCTCGGACCTACGCGAAAAAAACTCTCCAAGCGTGACGGCGACACTGCAGCAGCAGACTTTCTTAACGAGTACGTTCCCATGGCGATGGTAAATTTTATTTCACTCCTTGGTTGGAACCCGAAGACCGAACAAGAATACTACGCCTCACTTGATGTACTGGTAAAGGATTTTGATCTAGCAAAAGTGAACAAAGCCGGAGCAATATTTGATGTTGCGAAACTCAAACACCTCAATCGTTTGCACATGCGCGCGTTGCCACCCGAAAAACTCGCCACCCTCATGCAACTCGAGTGTACGGCGGATGAAGCGATACGGTTTCTACCAATAATTACCGAAAAAGCAGAGACGTTTAGCGACGTGCGTTCAGGAATCGCCTTCCTCCTTGCCGCAGAACTGGTATACGAACCGAGCTTGCTTGTACCGAAAGCGGGCACACGGGAAAAAACCATCACCGTGCTTACGGCGTTTCTCCAATGGCTACCAACATGTGGTGAGCAGACGTGGCGTAATGCTGAAGCATTGAAAGCTGAGACGCTTGCTTGGGTAGCAAAGAATTCGTGGACGAACAGCGAGGCGCTCTGGCCTCTCCGTGTGGCGCTCTCAGGTCTTGCAAAAAGTCCTGACGTCTTTGCCATAGCCTGCGCATTGCAAAAAGTGAAAGTTCTCGAACGCATACAACGAGCCATAGAACACGTGAAAAACTTGCAAAAGTAGGCATTCCGTGCTATAGTGCTGGACGCTATGGCGAAACACAAAGCACAAAAATATCTCGCAGTAGCCCTCACGCTATTCCTCAGCGCGTCTTTTGCATTCCCATTCCAGTCTCGTGCACAAGAGCAGGGGAGTACAGCCGCTCAACCCTCAACGCCCGCGCAATCTTCGAGCGCACCAATCTTACCAGGAAGTGATTTGAGCTCCTTGAGTGTCAACCAGCTCAACAACGCAATCGCTGACCAGCAAAACCAGCAAAAAGATATCCAAAACCGGTTGCAGCAGTACCAGGATCTCCTAGCCCAGCAGCAGAAATCATCTGCGAGCTTGCAGAACGAGCTGACGTTACTCGATACGCAGGTGCAGAAAGCACAGCTCGACCAACAGTCGCTAGATTTTTCCGTTGAAGAAAAGCGCTTAGAGCTCGAAAGTTCTCGGCGCGCCATTTTAGATAAACAGCAAGCAATGGATACCCAGCAATCATACCTTGATGACCTGGTGCGAACGATTAATCGCTATGACCAGCAAGACCCACTCGAAGAACTGGTCACCCACAATTCCTTCTCTGAGATTGTTTCGGATATTCGTTCAACCTCAACGATTGAGAATCAGGTTACTTCCGCGCTTACGAATTTACAGAAGGCAAAAAATAACCTCGAGCTTGAGCAAGCTGACCAAGAACGTCGAAAACGTGAACTCGAGACACTCCAACAGCAGGTCCAACAAGCCGTGCAATTACTCAATGATCAACAAACCTACAAGCAAAACCTTCTGCAGCAAACGCAATCAAGTGAATCGCAGTATGGCGCCTTGCTCGACCAAGCGCGTCAGGACCAATCCAATGCCGATAGTCAAATCAAGCAACTCCAGCAAGTTGTTGATCTGAAGTTAAATGCGGGAAATTCGAATTCTAGTTCAGAGCTCAATACCATTTTCACTGGCAACAAGAATGTCAAACTGGCATGGCCGGTGTCACCGTTGAAGGGGATTAGTGCTTACTTCCACGACCCCACGTACATTTACGCCAAGTGGATTGGCCAGCATTCAGGCATTGATATTCCCACTCCTCAAGGGACGCCAATCCTCGCCCCAGCTGATGGTATTGCGTACGCCTACTGCTCGCCACGGACGCTCCAAGCACCATGCACGAATACTGACCCAAAGACCTACAGCTACATTGTGCTGGCTCATACCACCACGCTCATGACCGTGTACGGGCACGCATCGCAGATTAATATTGCGAATGGAGCTTTTGTGAAGAAGGGCCAGGTTATTGGCCTGACTGGGGCACTTCCTGGCACCCCTGGAGCAGGACCATTTACCACTGGAGCACACTTGCACTTTGAAGTACGCTTGAACGGTATTCCAGTAAATCCACTGGACTACTTGCCGTAAGTATATGGAAATTCCAGAGAATAATCGTTCCAGCGCATATGATGCGCGATTTGCTGAATCCCTTGGTGGTAGTGAGTACGAAGATCTTCTTCTAGCATTAGATTTTTACAAAGAGTTCCAAGCGGAAACCGGAAAAGCACTCCAAGAGTACATACAAGAGTACTGCGCAAACGCAGATAGGGTAAAAGTTCTCGAGGCTGGTCCTGGAACTGGGATAACCACGCTTGAACTCCTCAAAGCAGACCCGCGAGTTCATGTTGTTGCGGTTGATAATGAACCGAAGATGCTCGTGGAAGTACAGAACCGATTTTCAACCATAGAGGATCTCAAAGATCGCGTTGATTTCGTGCTCGCGGATATCCTTACGTACCTAGAGTCATGTGAAGACAATTCCTTTGATGCGTTTGCCTCGGTCTACACGTTGCACAATTTTACTCCAGATTTTCGGGAAAAAGTTATTTCACTTATCGCCCAAAAAATGAAACCCGGCGGTGTGTTTATCAATGGTGATAAATACGCACGTGATGAAGAACATCATAAGAAGGATTTTCAAGCGGAAATTACAAATTACAATAAATTTGATACCGCGGCAGTTGAAGCAGAAGCTGTAGGGGATAGCGCTCGTGCTGAGCACTTACGGAAAATTAAGGGAGAATGGATTCACCATGCTGGTGAAGACGAACGTAATCGGATAACCGTTGATGAACAAAATGCACTATTTGAAAAACTTGGATTTGAGGAAATTGAGTGGGGTAAACGCTTCGATTTAGTTATTACAGTGAAAGCGGTAAAGAAGAAAGTGGCGAACTAGTGTTGGGGGATGAAGTAATTGAATATATAATGAGTCGCACAATATATCTTAGGCGAATCATATATACAAATTATGCCTTAACCTGGGCTCTCTAATCTCCTTTTGCCATCAATAGGATTATCCCCATGCAGAGCACTAAAAACGATTGTACTGCCAAACCTGGGCCTTTAGCGACTTCCCATTGCACCCGATTGTGTAGTTCGAAGTATCCCTTGAACCAAATAGACCATGGCTTCTTCTTACGGTACAAGGTGAGGAAGTCTGGTACACAGGCCCAGCCAATGCCCCAGAGTACATTTGCCCAGGATGTACGGAACCACAAGATGAGGGCAATACCGACAACTACAGACAAGACCATGTCTGGTCCAAAGGCTCGCCAGAATGCTGGAAGGGTTCGCCGCTTCGGTACTGGGTAATTCCAGTGTGGGAACGAGTCGAGAACAAAATGTGTCGCAAAAGCAATTGGCGCCGAAATGAGGGGATTCGCAATACTCGCTCCGACTGTAGCCCCGGCGATGGCGTGGACGACGAGGAGCATACTACTTTACGTAGACCCGATCTGGAACGCTCACATCGACGTACTGCACGTGAGTCCCTTTAATTTTTTGATCGTAGGCTAAGTAGAAAGCTCGGAGTTGCTCATCAATTGATTGTGTTCGGTCAAAAATAATGTACCAATCCCCTGCCATGAAAATATTCACCGAAGGATAGGGTGCTTGGGGCAAGCGCACACCTTGGATGACTAAATTTGGATCGTGGCGTGCGGAGATTTGCGTGATAATTGTTTGCATAAACGAAGCTACAGATGGGTCAATTATTCTGTTTCCTAGGGCTGTGTCGGTTGGGGTAACGTCAAATTGGAGTACAGGAGTGTTTGGCGGTTGTGCAGGTAACGTATTAGATAGTGTGCCAGAACGGTCTATGCCAAAGAACTGGCCATTAAGACTCACGGTAAAAGCTGGCTGCTCTTCAGTGAGTTCTACCACGAGTGTGTTCGGCATTTTCTTTCGTACTTCGAGCGACGAGAATATCCAGCGCTCACGCATGCGCTGCTCGTACGCGTGCGTGTCGAATGCCCATAGACTATCCTGATGGAATAATCCGAACCAGCGTCCGTGCGTTTGGTTTAAGGTCACGCTCCGTAAATCACCAAGTGAAAGCGTGTACTGTCCTTGCACTTGAAGTTTGGTAATACGCCATGATGGTAACCCGTAGATGAGGTACAGCACGCCGCCTGCGAAACCAAGAATGAGTACGAGAGCAATCCATGGGTGGCGAAAGAAAAAAGGTTCGCGCGTTGCAGGTGCTGGAGCGAAGGCTTTTCGTTCGGTGGCAATGGAGCGTCGAAAGCGCATGGTTACAAGATTATCCGTCGCGGGATGAGCGGGTTAATACGGGTAAGCACTTCATACGCAATAGTACCACTTTGCTTCGCAAGCGTTTCTACTGGGTTTCCTGGACCAATAACGGTTACTTCTGTGCCAGAACGAGCCGTAACTGATTTTGGAATTTCAATCATCGTGAGGTTCATGCACACTCGGCCACGAATACGCGTTGACGTTCTCCCTATAGCTACTGTCCCGACGTTCGAGAGTTTGCGATCCAGCCCCTCCCAGTACCCAATGGGCATAACCCCAATTGTCGTTGTTCGGCGGCAGCGAAATGTCCGGTTGTAGCCAATAGTTGTGCCAGCGGGTACGGTCTTTACCTGCACGAGCTTTGTTTGCCAGGAAAGCGCGGGACGTAAGGTAAAACCTGGAAATTGTCGCTTCACGCGTTTCGTATCCGCCACGCTGTAGATTCCGTACGCAGAAATGCCAATCCGAACCATATCGAAGTGGGCATCAGGATGGACCAGTGCCCCTGCTGAACAATCCATATGCTTGACCAATCGCCTGCCAAGCGATTTCTCGAGAATGTTCGTAAGCGTCGCAAAACGTTCATGCTGAAGTTGGGAAAATGTCTGGTCAGTACTCTCCACTTCCGCAAAGTGGCTGTACACACCTTCAACCAATACATGTGGACATTTCTTCACCGCGATTATAAGCTGCTGCATTTCCTTTGGTAGAAAGCCCACCCGAGTCGCACCGGTGTCAAACTTTACGTGAACCTTTGCCGTACAGCGCTCCCGCTTCGCACAGCGCTCAATTCGTTGCAACATTTCAGTGGTATAGACCGGAAGACGAATAGATCGGAAGAGCACACGTCTGAACTCCAGTCA
>CAIPSZ010000076.1 GCA_903867845.1 Candidatus Kerfeldbacteria bacterium
CCAAATCGAGTTCTGTTCAAAGTGACGGAAACCGGAATACAAATCGATCGGAACGCATATAAATTTCGTGACTTTGATTCATTCTGGCTAGCGTACGAACCACCGGAGGTAAAGTACCTCTACTTGCAGTTTAAACGTGGTCTTCGTTCCTCATACGCAATCCCGCTTTTTGATGAGAATCCTCTTCGCGTTCGAAGCATTTTACAGAAGTACATTCGGGAAGACCTAGAGCGTGAAGCGGAAGACCTCACGGATCGCTTGGGTCGGAAGTTCAAGATCTAGAACCTTGCCGACCGCACGGCAGGTGTGGTAAGCATATTCGGTGCGCGCTCGTAGCTCAGCTGGATAGAGCGCAAGCTTGCGGAGCTTGAGGTCGCAGGTTCAACTCCTGCCGAGCGCACCAGACGTCGCGACGCCATCTTGATGGTGGCGCGGCGTCTGACGTTTAGGTGAGTTGAAGGGCAGCAGTGACCGCAAGCGTCAGCGACGCGGGAACGCCGGCGGACGCGAGCAGGCGCAGCGTCCGGCGCTGCCCCGTTTCAACTCCTGCCGAGCGCACCAGTTTGTTTTTCGGCCACATGAATACAGGCGATTCACAGGTATGGTGTAAACTTACATCATGCTCACTTTGGATACACCAGTTTCCGCACTAGGTGGGGTTGGCCCGACCATTGCTAGTCGGCTCAAGCGCCTGAACTTGCTCACGGCGCAAGATCTCCTCTGGCACCTACCCTTCCGCTATGAAGACCTCACCCGTGTGGAGCGAATTATTGACGTCCGTGGGAACACCACAGTATCAATCCGCGGAAAAATTCAGCTCATTAGCTCTCGCCGTGCCGCGCGCCGCCGCATGCTCGTGCTGGAAGCTATCGTGGCTGATGATACTGGCAGCATCAAAGTCGTTTGGTTCAACCAACCGTTCTTAAGTAAAATTTTAAACCCTGGAGACGTGCTGTGGCTCGCTGGGAAAGTGGAGCACAACCACTTCGGCACCACACTGGTGAACCCTACGTGGGAGAAGCGGGATAACCCCCTGCACGCTGCTGGCATCATTCCCATCTACCCGCTCACCGATGGCCTGACGCAGAAGCAGGTGCGGTTCTTCGTGCACCAAGTACTCCCCTTGCGCCTGCAGCTGCCCGATACGCTTCCAGCATCTTTCCTCGCAAACGAACACTTGCTCGCGCTCCCAAATGCACTGCTCGCCATGCATGAACCGAAAAGCTTTGGCGACGTGAGTGCGGGGCGGCGGCGCTTAGGTTTTGAAGAGCTCCTCGTTGTCCACTTGGCCGTACAGCAGGAGCGAGCGGCCCTTGAGCAAGCCCCAGGCGTGCGCATCCCCTTCCACCAAGAAAACACTGTGGCGTTTGTACAGCGCTTGCCGTTCACACTCACTCCCGGCCAGAAGCGTGCCGCCTGGGACATCCTGCAGGACATGGATAAAACCCATCCTATGAACCGCCTGGTGGAAGGTGATGTAGGGTCAGGGAAAACCGTGGTCGCAGCAATTGCCATCCTGAACGTTGCCGCCGCTGGATGCCAAACTGCATACCTAGCGCCAACCGAGGTTCTCGCCCGGCAGCACTACGAGAAGATCAGCAAGCTGCTGAAACCCTTTGGCACGCGTGTCGCCCTCTTCACCCAAGCTACTCGCTTGCTCACCACGCACGAGAAGCCCCTGACCCGCCCAGCCATACTCCAGGCGTTGCAGGACGGCAGCGTGGACTTGGTCATTGGCACGCACGCGCTCATCACCGGCAAAGTGGCATTCGCAAAACTCGCCCTGGTCGTGGTGGATGAGCAACATCGCTTTGGCGTGGAGCAGCGCAAGACACTCCGCTCGGCGGGGAGCACGGGCATCCCGCACTTTGTATCGCTCACAGCCACACCCATTCCGCGCACGCTGGCGCTCACGGTGTGGGGTGACTTGTCCGTGTCGCGCATCCCGCATCTGCCGTCCGAACGGAAACCCATCCTCACCAAAGTCCTGGACGACCGGAACCGCGACGAGGCGTATACCACGATTCTGGATCGGTGCGGCGCCGGTGAGCAAGCCTTTATCATTTGCCCGCGTATCGAGACTGATCCCACGGGTATGAAGTCAGCGACCGAAGAGTACGAACGTTTGCGTACTGGCCCCTTGGCCAACCTGCGCGTCGGGTTGGTGCACGGCAAGCTCAAGAGCGCCGCGAAAGAGCGTGCCATGACCGCCTTTACCAAGGGCGAGCTCGACGTACTCGTGGCAACCGCGGTGGTAGAAGTTGGCATCGACGTGCCGAATGCCACGGTCATGCTCATCGAGGGTGCGGAGAGTTTTGGCCTTGCCCAACTCCACCAGTTTCGTGGCCGCATTGGCCGTAGTAGCAAGGCGAGTATTTGCTACCTCACTACGCCAGCCAAAGACCCAGAAACGCTAGATCGGTTGAATGTGCTCACCAAGCTCACCGATGGCTTTGCCTTGGCTGAGGAAGACCTCAACCGCCGTGGCCCTGGAGAAATCTGGGGCCAGCAGCAGAGCGGGTTCCAGCCCTTCCGCGTGGCTCGCCTCACCGATCACCAGCTCGTAGAGGAGTCCCGTGCCGCTGCTACTGCCCTCCTCCAAACCGATCCGGAGCTCTCCTCGGCACCGCTACTTCGGGCCGAGGTGCTGGGGAAGCGAGCGCAGCTCCACCCCGAATAACCGGCGTATTGACGCTTTCACCCGGCGAGCCTAGAATGGGCTATTCGCTCTTTGCGTCCGTTCCTTGTCAATTTTGCTTCTAGCAATAGCTTCCTCGCACAGAAGTACTGAGCGAGCGCGTACGAACCACAAACCCTTGGGAGGCATATGATATTGAGTCCCTAACCGCCGCACTCCTCAGTCATGAACATTGGATGTTGAACCTTCACCGTAGGAGTGCAAATAATGATTATTGTAAGCGGCGTGAACCTCCAAGAGGTTATCGCAGGAATTAACTTCACACTCCGTGGCAATGGAATGGATAAAAGTGTTAGTTCGAGAATAGAACTTCCATGCTGCGCGAAAGCTAAAGTGGTCTTCATCGGTGGGCTTACTATTTCTGAGCCCGGGCGCGATGATGGCCGTACCAAAAACCTACTGGCGTGCCGGAATTGCGGGCAACTACACAAAGAAGAGGGCGGTAAAATCGTCCAGGTGTACGGCACAATCCCTGAGTACTTTGCCAATTTTATTGCCAAGCATACCAAGTTTGGCATTACCCTTGGTACGAAAGCTCAAGAAATGGGCGTTCCGCTCGCCTGTAAGTAGGAAGAATTCTGAGAACCTTAGGGGCAACTAGCTAGTTGCCCCTCTTTATTAATGCCGCAAAACCTGGAGCGCCTCGCGAATCGTTCGCACGACCACGAGCTTAGTCTTGCTTGTGGCCTTGCTCCCCGGCGGGCATACGACCGTGGTGAAGCCAAGCTTGGCGCACTCAGTAATGCGCCGGTCCAGGTACGACACGCCGCGCACTTCGCCACCTAAGCCAACTTCGCCAATGAACGCGGTGCGCTCGGGGAGCGGGCGATCTTTGAGCGATGACGCGACCGCCATGCAGATACCAAGATCCACGGCTGGTTCGCTCACGCGGAAACCACCCACGACGTTCAAGTGGACG
>CAIPSZ010000077.1 GCA_903867845.1 Candidatus Kerfeldbacteria bacterium
ATTGCACCTCGCTTTTCTGCCGTTTCTATGACCGACGAATCAACGACAAATTTCTATGGCCTAGGCATTGCGCCAAAGCTCTTGGAGATGCTGGATAGTCACAAGATGACGACCCCAACGCCAATTCAAGCCAAGACCATTCCGCTCGCCATTGAGGGGAAAGACCTGATTGGCATTGCACAAACGGGTACGGGCAAAACCCTCGCTTTTAGCATTCCCATGATTCAGAACCTGGCGCGGTTACGCGCGCGCGGGTTAATTCTCGTGCCCACGCGCGAGCTCGCCTCGCAAGTTGAGGAAGTACTTCGCCAATTTGGCAAATCTGTAGGTTTGCGCACGGCTGTCGTTGTTGGCGGGGCATCAATGAACCAGCAGGTCCGTGCCTTGCAAGCTCGACCGCACGTCATTGTCGCCACACCTGGCCGCCTCATCGATCACTTGAGCCACCGATCGAATTTACTCCAAGACATTAAAGTACTCGTGCTGGATGAAGCTGACCGTATGCTGGACATGGGCTTTGCCCCGCAGATTGAGAAGATCCTTTTGAACGTTCCGAAAGATCGCCAGACCCTGCTCTTCTCGGCAACCATGCCGCAGAGCATCATGAGTATCGCTAACCGGCACATGCAGCTCCCACTCCGCGTGGAAATGGCCCAGCCGGGGACAACGGTGAAAGAAGTTGATCAGGAAGTCATTTTTCTTTCGGCCATGGACAAGCGTCCAATGCTGCAGAAACTCCTGGAGCGTTACACGGGTTCAGTACTCGTTTTTTCCCGCACTAAGTGGGGTGCGAAGAAGCTCGCCGCCGAAGTGCGTGCTATGGGCCATCAGGCAACGGAAATTCACGCCGACCGAAGCCTAGCGCAACGCCGGGCAGCTATGGTTGGTTTTGCCAATGGGGCGTACCGCATCCTCGTCGCCACAGATATTGCGGCACGTGGCATTGACGTGAAGAACATCGAGCTTGTGGTGAACTTTGACCTGCCGGATAATCCTGACGACTACGTGCACCGCATTGGCCGCACCGCGCGAGCAGGGAAGAAGGGCAAAGCTATTTCCTTTGCTACGCCAGACCAACGTCGGGATATTCAGGAAATTGAACGACTCATTCGCACGCAACTTCCGGTTGGTAAAGATTCCCAACCCTTGCCGCCAATCGTTCGGAACGCGTACGGACCACGTCGGGGTGGGGCGAGTTTCCGGGGCCGTCCGGTGGGTCGCCAGCGCGGACGCAGTTCGGGCCGAGGTCGCTGGTAGGGAGTTGAACAGGCACTATCGTTGAGGTGTATACTTTTTGCATATGGAAAATCCACTAACCCCGCCGCCCCTAGATGAGCTGAAAAAGCTCCGGAAACCCATCGTCAATGTCAACGTTGCGGTTCGGGAAAATCTTTCCAAGCTCGAAAAGCTTGCCCTGTGGATTACCAGTCACGTGGGCACCATGGGGTTCTTTGGAATCATTTTTTGCTGGACCATACTCTGGCTTGGGTGGAATGCGCTGGCGCCGAAGGGGATTCGCTTCGATCCTGCCCCAGCGTTCGTGCTGTGGCTCTTCATCTCCAACATGATCCAGCTCTTCCTGTTGCCCCTGTTGATGATCGGGCAGAACTTGCAAAGCCGTCACTCGGAAGCTCGCGCGGAGTCAGACTACGAGGTGAATACCAAAGCGGAACGAGAAATTGAGGCAATTTTGCTCCACTTGGAGAAGCAGGAAGAACTGCAAACGGAAATCCTGAAACGATTGGATACACGCACGTAACGTATGAAAAAAGTCGCCATTTTTGATATTGACGGCACGATCTTCCGGTCGAGCCTGCTCATTGAAGTCACGAATGCCCTTATCAGCGAGGGGATTTTCCCCACACGTGCGCGCAAGGTCTACCAGAAGAGCTTCGAACAGTGGCTGAATCGGAAGGGTTCGTACGAAGCGTACATTGCCGACGTGGTTGACGCATTCGATACTTACATCGCGGGCGTGCAGCGCGCCACGTTTTTGCGCGTGGTTCGAAAAGTGATGAGCTACCAGAAGCACCGCGTGTACCGCTACACCCGAGACATGATTGTGACTCTGCGCAAACGTGGGTACGTACTCATTGCTATCTCTCACTCACCACGCGATCTGGTCGTCACGTTCACCAAGCACTGGGGCTTCCACCGCGTGTACGGCAGGATGTTCGAACTTGATGCGCAGAAGTGTTTTACCGGAAAAATCCTGCACGCGGAAATCATTGGAAATAAAGCGAAAATGTTAGCCCACGCAGTTGCGAAAGAGCACTTATCACTGCGCGGGTCTATTGCCCTTGGCGATTCGGAAGCGGACATCCCCATGCTCAAGCTCGTAGATCACCCGATCTGCTTTAACCCGAATCGCACGCTCTATCGTTACGCAAAACGCGTTGGGTGGAAAGTTGTCGTCGAACGAAAAGACGTAGTGTACACCTTGTGAGTGCCCATACCTTTCGTTTCTCTGCAAAGTTGCAGAAGTTCCAGGAAGCTGGCGGCTGGCAGTTTCTCGTCGTTCCAAAGTCACTCGCGATGCAGCTCCGCGAACGGTACCGGCCAAACCACGGGGGCTGGGGCTCGCTGCGCGTGCGCGCCACGGTGGGGAAGACATCATGGCTAACATCCATTTTCTGGCTCAAACGCGGTGGCTACTACCTATTTATCAAAAAGCAGGTTCGAGAAGCAGAAGCACTTCGCTTAGGAAAGTTGATTAAAGCAACAGTGACGCTGATCAACGTGTAAGGTAGGGTTTGACTTGACATTTCCACTACGCATCGTACGTTATGAGTATTCATCCTTAAGTAAATCTCTATGGCCGAGCAACGCGAGGAATTCAAAATTGATGGCGACCAGCTTGTAAAGAAAGTAAAGGAGATCATAGCTGCAGGGAATGCGCGTATGATCATCATTAAAAATGAAGCAGGACAGGAGATCATCCACATGCCGCTTACTGTTGGTGTTGTTGGCGCTCTTC
>CAIPSZ010000078.1 GCA_903867845.1 Candidatus Kerfeldbacteria bacterium
ACCCACACCCACACCCACACCCACACCCACACCCACACCCACACCCACACCCACACCCTCACCCACACCCACACCCACGCCTCTTCTTAATTTCACACCTATGGAGCCAAATGTGAATATCATTCCAACAATTCCACAATCTACCGTGCCGCAGAAGAGCAAGCACAGCCCGCTTTCCATACTCTTCATGATCCTGCTTACCGGCGTGCTCATCATATTCTGTGAGAAGGTGCTGTACGACGTGAACAAGAGCTTCAACCCCTCGACCGCGGAAAACTGTTCGAGGTCAGTAACCACGCAACAGTACCCGTCGTACACCAACTGCCTGAACCAGGATAAGTACGAAGCGAATCGCCTGCTCATTCACGCGCTCATTACCTTGCCAATTCTCCTCGGTGCGGTGCTGCTCTACCTCTTGTACGAGCGGAAGACGGGCAGTGGGGGACACATTGTATCGTGGGCGTACTTTGGCGCCGCATTTTGGCTCTGCATACGCCTGCTTGGGGAAATGATGTACTACCTCATTAATCGGTACCAGAGCTTGGGCATCTACATTGTCCTCGCGGTTTTTGGCACCATTCTCACCTGGCTCATTGTGGTACTCCAGCGCCGTCACTCATTGAAGCAGAACCTCACTCAGTAAATATTCCATATGGCAATTGCAAAACCCTTAGAGAAGTACCTAAAAGACGCGAAGGTGAAGTACCAGGTGATCCCGCACAAAACGGTGTTCACCGTGTACGACCTGGCGCAGACGCTGAAGTTAAAGATGGATCAAGTTATTAAAACTTTGCTGGTAAAAGTCGACCAACGATACGTGCTGGTGGTCATGCCCGCCCACTTCCGTTTGGATTTTGGCAAACTCAAGAAGGTCCTGAAGGCAAAGAAGGTGGACATTGCCAAGGAGAAAGACATGCAGACGAAGTTCAAGGTGAAACCCGGTGCGATGACCGCTTTCGGTCCGCTCCACAAAGTTGAGGTCGTCGCCGATACCTCCTTGAGCAAAGTTAAAGAAGCATTCTTCTCGGCTGGGAGTTTCACGGATAGTGTGAACATGAAGTTAAAGGACTACATCAAATTGGTGGAACCACAACTGGCCGACATCGGCAAGAAGTTCCCCATAAAGCTCCAGTGGCAAACGGTGAAGGCGAAACCGAAGAAGGCGCATCGCAAAGGCAAGGGGAAACCCAAGGCCAAGGCGAAAGGCACAAAGAAGCGCACGTAATGCACAAGGTCGTCATCGAAAAATTCGAAGGTCCGCTCGACCTCCTGCTCCAGCTCATCGAGCACCAGGAACTGGATATAACCCAAGTTTCGCTGGCGCAAGTTACGGAGCAGTACTTGGAAACCTTGGAAAAAGCGGTAACCCTACCGGCCGATGAACTGGCGGATTTTTTGGTGATTGCCGCAAAGCTCTTGCTCATCAAATCCCGCGTGCTCCTGCCCCAGCTTAGCGTCGAAGGCGCGGAAGAAGCGTCGGACCTGGAACGGCAACTGAAGATTTTCAAGGAGTACCTGGACGCATCACGTGGCATCGCGAAGATCATCCACCGTCGCAAGTTCACCTTTGGCCGCGGGAAACCCGCCGTGGTCATTGAAGAGAAGTTCTCCCCACCTACGAACCTAGACATGGACGAGATGCACGTGCTGTTCCTGGGTGTGTTGCGGGAAATCGAGCCAATCATTGCCCTGCCGAAAGCTATTGTCGAGCGAACGGTGAGTATTTCCGAAAAAATTGAAGTCATTCGCGCGCTTATCCTGGACCAGGCGCTCATTTCGTTCCAGTCCGTCATGCAGCAGGCGAAGAGCCGGACTGACGTCATTGTCTCCTTCTTAGCCGTGCTAGAATTAGTGAAGCAACGCACGGTATTCGTCACGCAGGATTCCCTGTTCAACGACATCGCCATAAAGCGCATTGATCCTCCCAAAGAAGCTTAACCTATGTTGCAAAGAAAGATTGAAGCTCTGCTCTTCCTCGCTGGCCGACCGCTGTCGGTGAAGAAGTTGTGCGAGCTCACCGAAGGGAAGAAAGCCGACGTTGAAGAAGCGGCTGAAGCGCTTGTCAAAGAGTACGAAAATCGAAAGAGCGGCTTGCTCATCCAGAAGGCGGGGGAGAGCTACCAAATGGTCACGCACGGTGACGTGCGGAGTTTAGCCCAAGCGTACGCCAAGGAGGAAATTTCTGGCGAGCTCACCAAGCCCAGCTTGGAAGCGCTCACCATTGTAGCGTACCGCGGCCCAGTGACGAAAGCGGAGCTGGAGCAAATCCGCGGCGTGAACTGCAGCCTCATCCTGCGCAACTTGCTCATCCGCGGATTGGTGGAAGCGAGCTACGATAAAGTCCGCGCAACGACGGTCTATGACGTCACGCATGATTTCATGCGGTTCCTTGGCATTGGCGAAGTGCAGGAACTGCCGGACTACCTAAAGCTGCACGACCACGAAACCCTGCTC
>CAIPSZ010000079.1 GCA_903867845.1 Candidatus Kerfeldbacteria bacterium
ATCCAATCTTGGACGCGTCTGTCGCCGTTTACATTGAACAGCTCGACGAAACCGTCGCTCCGGCAGTTTTCGGCAACGTCGGGACCATTATGGCATTCCGCGTTGGAGGTGCAGATGCGGAATTCTTAGAGAAAGAATTTTTCCCTACGTTCACGCAAGTTGACTTAGTAAACTTGCCGAAGTACGAAGTGTACATGAAGCTCATGATTGACGGTGTCGCCTCCCAACCGTTTAGCGCGACGACTCTCGATCCATCAGATTTAATCCAGACAAGCAATCGAGAAAAAGTTATAGCTGTATCCCGGGAACACTACTCGCAGAATCGAGTAGATGTCGAGGATAAAATTCTTCGCTGGAGTGGCGTTGAGGATGTCTACCGTGCCTCAGCAAACGAAGAAAATCAAGCGGTGCAAAATGAGGAATCCATTTACCGGCCCGAGGGTAAGAAACGGCGTCCGCCCAAAGACCTTTTCCAGCGCGATCAAGTGCTTGTTGAGCCAATTGTATCTGAAGAACCACAAGCCACATTTCACTTAGCAGATTTGCGAAATCAACCCGCACCACAACCGCGTGACTCACGCCAACCGGCGCCGTACCGTCCGACAAACCAACAACCGCAGCGCCCAGTACGACCACGGCCAGCTGCGTACGTACCCCATCAGAAAGCACCAGTTTTTCCTAACCCCAGCAAGCAGCCTGAACCCACCGTTGAACCGAAAAAGCAAGATCTACCGGCACCCCAAACACCTCCAAAAAAACCAATGAAATTTGGTCAAACGGTACGTTTTTAGGATAGCAGGGGAGCGTATAATACTTTAGTTGCTCAGTCCGAGAAGTCCTGCTAGCATCTGGGTATGCAGAAGCGCACCCTGTCTTTCGTCTGTCCGGCATTTAACGAGCGGGAAAGCCTACCGGAGCTCATAACCGAACTCGAAGCTCTTGGCACACTCCTTCAAGTACCGTACGAAATTGTTATTGTTGATGATGGTTCAACTGATGGTACCGCTAATTTTCTCGCCGAACGTTCACTGATCACGCCACATTTGTACGGTATTAGCTTACGAAAGAACTACGGCAAAGCAACGGCTCTATACGTTGGTTTCCAGCAAGCACGCGGTGAAGTGGTGGTTACCCTTGATGCTGACTTGCAAAATGACCCGAATGAAGTGCCAAAACTTCTTGCGGAATTGGGAAATTTTGATATTGTCAGTGGTTGGAAATTCGACCGACCAGATGTTTTTGAGAAAACATTTGCCTCAAGAATCTTTAACGGTATAACACGTAGAGTTTCCGGATTACCTCTGCACGATTTTAATTCGGGTATAAAGGCCTACACGCGCGAAGCGGCACAATCATTGGTACTTTACGGTGAACTCCACCGGTACATTCCGGTACTGGCAAATGCCCAAGGTTTTTCCATTACTGAAGTGAAGACCCATACCCGAGAGCGGAAATACGGGGAAACGAAGTACCGTAGCAAACGCTACGCCCGTGGGTTCTTCGACCTTTTTACTGTACTATTTTTAACGAAATATGCCCGACGTCCGCTCCACTTTTTTGGGAGTTTCGGCACGATACTTAGTGTGGTTGGAATTGGAATCCTGCTGTACCTTACTGGAGTAAAGGTCTTCGCACATCAAGCAATTGGCTCACGTCCACTGCTCACCTTTGGCGTGCTCTTTACCTTAGTCGGAATTCAATTATTCTTTACCGGTTTGCTTGCGGAATTACTGGTGAGAACAAATTCCCCCCGGCTACTCCCCATTCGTCACGAATGGCGTCGTGATGGTCCGCTCACGTAAGTATCGAAAAATTGTTTTCCTTGCGATAGCCACGCTTGTGGGGATTTTTCTGGTACGGTACTTTGCGCACTCGTGGAGCGCAATTCAGCCAGAGCTTACCACGCCAAGCCTGCTATGGATTGGCATTGCGCTCGTGACCGGCACAGTATTCTTTCTCGCTCGCATTGCGGGGTGGCAGTCACTCCTTCGATCACTTGGGTACCCGCAAACGTACAAGCGATCTGGCCGAATGCTCATGCTCTCGGAACTCATTCGGTACATACCGGGGAATATCTGGAGCGTCCTCGGACGCATCGCACAAGGGCAGGCTGCTGGTATCCCCACCGACAAGACGTTCTTTGCGACAGTTGTGGACATCCTTGGGCTCTGTAGCTCAAGTCTCATTGCGAGTGGCGTCTTTGGTATTTTGGCAACGCACGTGCCCTGGTGGTTGCACGTTGTAGCAGTAATCGGCATCGCGGTCGGGGGTATTGCGTTACTGGCAAGTAAGTACCTTGCTCGTCCAGTAAACTGGGCACTTGCACGATTTCATCGTCCACTCGTTCAATGGAGCCTAACGCGTAGTGCCTTTTCTAAAATGGTTGTATGGCAAACACTAGGCTGGCTTGGTTTTGGCTTCAGCGGGTACGCATGTAGTAGGGTTTTTCTCAATTTGCCAGGATCTACAGCACTAGCAATTGCGGCAGTTCTGCCATTGAGCTGGCTCGTAGGGTACGTGAGCTTCCTTACTCCCAGCGGTATTGGAGTACGGGAACTGATTATTACCACGGTTCTCCAACCAATTATTGGATCCTCAGGCATTGTGGTAGCAGCCCTTGATCGATTTGGCATTACGCTTGTCGAACTTATTGTGGCTGGTTTCTTTGCCACGACGTTCCTCCGCGAGCGACTGATGGTGATTTGGAAGTGGTTACGATCACCAGCCGCACTCATTACACTTGCGTGCGTAGCATTCGCAGTGTACTTCGGTATAATTGCCGTGGTAATGAACCAAAAGGTTATTACCGCACACCTTGATCTCGGGAACATGGATCAGGTTGTATGGAATACGCTCCACATCTTCTTTTTCATCCACGCCCTCAACTGAAACCCTGGATTTCGTGGCGGCATACACCGCTAACGGCATTTACGCCTTGGCAT
>CAIPSZ010000080.1 GCA_903867845.1 Candidatus Kerfeldbacteria bacterium
AGGCAGCGCAATATCCGCGAAATTGTCATTCGTGAAACCCGAGACGCGCTCCAGCAATCAAAGCTCGCCATTTTTGCCGTCCACCGCAACGACGACCATGGCGCGAGGAAACTCGTTGACCACGCCGGGGAGCAATTAGCAAAACTCCAGAAGAAGCTCAAAGATAACGCACGCTTCCTCAACGATGGTAATCTCCTTGCCGCGCTGGAAGAATTTGGCGAGGCGTGGCTCGTCGTTGAGTTCGCGCACCGGAAGAAACTATCGTTTCCAAAGCACCCGAAGCTGGCACCGGAGCAGCAGATTGGCGCGCTTGCAGATTTCACGGGTGAGCTCTCCCGCCGTGCCGTGCTCAAAGCCACCGAGCGCCAGCTGAAGGACGTGGAGAAAATCTACACCACGGTCAGCGACGTGGTGCGCCACCTCGCCGAAGCAGACCTCACGGGCCAAGCGCGACAGAAGTTTGATGAAGCGAAGCGCAACTTGAAACGGGTTGAGGAGATTCGCTACGAGTTGAGCTTGCGGAAATAAAAGAGCGGTAGCGCTGGAAAGTTGCGCTACCATTCACGGAAAGGAGGCGGAGTGCCAAAGGAATTAATTTGTCATCCTGAGGCCAGCAGGCTGAAGGATCTCCCCGCCAATGGCGGGGAGCATAATAATATGGCGCCCGAGCGTACGCTCGGGAGATTCTTCGCTTCGCTCAGAATGACAGATAGTAGTGCAAAGAGTATTATGCGGAGACCATGTCCACTTACGTCCTCAAGCGCAAGCCCATCACTGACCTGAAAATTGACTACGCCAAGGAATTAAATGCGGAGCAGTTTGCCGTGGTGGAAAATGGGGACGGCCACGTGCTTGTCCTGGCTGGCGCGGGATCAGGGAAGACGCGCACCATTGTCTACCGCGTGGCGTGGTTACTGGAACACGGCATCCGGCCGGATCGCATCCTGCTGGTCACCTTCACGAACAAAGCAGCGCGGGAAATGCTGACGCGCGTGCAGGAACTGCTCGGCAACGTGCCCAGCCCCATTTGGGGCGGGACATTCCACCACGTGGCCAACCGCGTGCTACGCCAGTACGCCAAGCTCGTGGGCCGTCAATCCAACTTTACCATCCTGGACCAGGAAGATAGCCGGAGCTTGATTAGCGCGTGCGTGGCCGACTTGAACATCGACACGACGCAGAAGCGTTTCCCCGCGCCCAGCGTGCTGCAGAATATGATTTCCTTTAGTCGAAACACGCGGCGTGACATTGAAGAAGTTGTGGCTGAGCAGCTGCCGAACTTTCATCACGTGGCTGACCAGGTGAAGGCGGTGGCCACGCGCTACGCTGAGCGCAAGGAGAAGCAGAATGCCATGGACTTTGACGACTTACTCGTCCTCATGCTCCGCCTGCTCACCGAACACGCACATGTTCGCGAGAAACTCCAAGAGCAGTTCCAGTACGTACTGGTGGATGAGTTCCAGGATACAAACGCATTGCAAGGCGAACTGGTACGCCATCTCTCCAGCAAGCATGGCAACCTCCTCGTTGTTGGTGATGATAGCCAGAGCATCTACGCGTTCCGTGGTGCGGACATTCAGAACATTTTGCAATTCCCCAAAGATTTCCCAGATACGCACCAGTTCAAGTTAGAAATGAACTACCGGTCATTGCCGGAAATCCTGCACGTGGCGAACGCGGTCATTCGCAACAACACCGAGCAATTCCAAAAAGAACTCCAGCCCGCTCGACCGAGTGGCGATAAGCCAGTGCTCGTGCCGTGCCGGGATGACAACCAGGAAGCCGCGTACATCGCGCAGCGAGTGCTGGAGTTGCAAGACCAAGGCCTGAAGCTGGCGAACATCGCCGTACTCGTGCGTGCCATCAGCCACACCCAAGCGTTGGAATTCGAGCTGGCGCAACGGGACATCCCGTACATCGTGCGCGGCGGCTTGCGCTTCTTCGAACGCGCGCACATCAAGGACGTCATTGCGTACTGCAAGCTCCTGGCCAACCCGCAGGATGAGGTGGCGTGGATTCGCGCCATGACCTTGCACGTGGGGGTTGGGCCGAAGACCGCTGCTAGCGCGTTCACTCGCTACCGAGAATCCGGTGTTCCCATAACCGAACTCGACCTTACCCACATTGCAGACAAGCGATCGGGGAAGGGGATTGCCGCATTTCAAAGCGTCCTGCAACAGCTCTTCAAAGTTGCGGTGACAAATGAAAAAAAGGAAGTGACGTACGCACCGCAGGATCTCATCCGCGTTGTGGCGACCGGTGAGTACGTGGATTACCTGCGCAGCCAGTACACGGACGCCAACGACCGCCTGCAGGATTTGGAGCAGCTGGCGCTCTTCGCCGGGAAGTACAAATCACTCGATACTTTCCTCACCGATGTGAGCTTGCAAGAAGCATTCAGCGTCGGCGCGGCGCGTGGGGAGGAAACCGACGATGCCATGGTGCTCTCCACCATCCACCAGGCAAAAGGCTTGGAGTGGGAAGCGGTCTTTGTCCCTCGGTTAGTGGAAGGTGGATTCCCCAATGGTCGCGCTTTAGATGAAGATGGTGGTACGGAAGAAGAGCGTCGCTTGTTCTACGTTGCAGTTACTCGCGCCAAGACCTTCCTCACGC
>CAIPSZ010000081.1 GCA_903867845.1 Candidatus Kerfeldbacteria bacterium
TGTGCCCCGGCGTATTCCCCCACCCCCGCACGTACGTGCCGCGCGCCAGGTTCATGATCCGCCAGAGTGGTTCATTGGGCACGCTGATGATAGCCCACTTTCGCGTGACGCGCGCCAGCTCGCGGAGCGCGTCCAGCGGTCGATCCAGGTGCTCCAGCACTTCCAAGGCAAGAACGAGATCGATGCTCGCGTCTGGTCGTTGTAATTCGTATATGGATTCCACGGTGCACGGCACGGTGGGGCAGCGTTGCTTGGTAAGGTCCACGAGCGCCGGTATGACGTCCGACGCTTGCCACTCGATTGCGGGGAATGCATGGAGGAGCTTCTCAGTTGAGTACCCTTCACCGCACCCAACTTCCAACGCGCTCATTGCATCCGCGGGGATGAGATTCTGCAGGGTTACAAAAAAGCGCCGCAGGAGCATTTGCATGATGGGGTTCTGCGATTCGTACTTCCCGCGGAAGTCTTCTTCGGGTTTGGTGATGTGCGGTGCCGTGCTGCTCATGGGGTGGTTGGTGAGGTCCAGGAGTAAATCCAAACTTCGCTATCCTCATACGCGAGTGAGACGCCAGGGACAACGCGAACGTTCTCGTTCATGACGAGGTGGTCTTTTTCGACCAACATCCATTTGGTGTGGAAGCGATTGAATACTGCTTGCAGGCCATCGCGCTTTTCACCGAGGGTTGTCTTGGCCCAGTCCCAGTACGCGGCTTGGTCCTGACGGTAGAGGAACGTTGGGTCTAAACCAGCAATGAACGCATTCGTCGTGTCGTAGTAAAAAAGTACAGGGAAGTCATCCCAATCGCTGTGAAACACGACGTCCCCTTGCTGGGAGTGGCTCGTGAGCCACGTGCCTGCGGCTTTGTAGTGCGTGGCGTTTACCCCAGTTGTTAGGTTAATGTAGTTCGTTCGCTGATCCCGCCCGACGATGAAGGGCACGCTGAGCACCACGTAGGCCGCGAGCAGTACGCTCGCAATGCGCTGGGTCTTCCACCAGTGTCGAGCCATACCCCATACCCGTTTCCAGTCATCGTGCGTAATGACGTCGCCAATCGTCACGGCCGAGGCGAGAGCGAGGAAGGGTACGGCGTATTCCACGTACCGTCGCGATTTTAACGTGAAGGCGGTAAAGAACAGTGCCAGGACGACGAGCGTCCAACCCCGTGCCGTGGTACGACGTAGGTACACGACGGCGAGGAGAATGGCGATGAGGAACGGTATGACAACCACGACGTTATTGCCAATGAACGAGCTAAAGCCGTACGGGTACCACTCCCCGCCCACGCCAATGACATTGCGGTAGTTCACCACGCCAATTTGAATGGCTTGCTCCCACAGGAAGCGGAACGTATTGGGGAAAAACGGATTTGCCACAGTCCCCAATCCTGCGCCACCCAACGCCATGCCGAAAACGTGCATTGGCCGGTAGCGCCAGATCCCGCGCCACGTCCACCAAGGTTTGTGCAGCAGGTCGTGCACCCGGCCGCGCAAGGTCCAGTGCTGGATGAGGTCGTACACCATGCTCACGGCGAGGTATATTCCGGCAGCGGCAATGAGCACGAAGAAACCGCCGTAGAGCAGCACGAAGAACCACGCCAGGAAGAACGTCGCCCAGCGCTTGCCTTTGAAGAGCAGGGAGATGCCGATGATGAGCGTCGCCAGCGAAAGGCTGGGCGCCTTTGCCAAGCTCATGCGGAAGGTAAAGGGCGTCGCCGCCAGGAGGACGAGCGCCCAAATCCAAGCCTGGCGCACGGCTTGCCGCATGAGGAACCACACCACGGTGGTAATGAGGAATGCCGCGAAAACGACGGTGGCGAGCTTTATACCCGCGAGGGGGTCCATGAACTTCACGAACGGCACCAGAAGAACGTGGTACAACCAGTGCTGGTCAATGTAGTGGTGGCCGAGCGTGGTGAAGGGTAGCCAGGGAAAGTGCCGGACCGCAAATTCACTCGCCGTAAGCACAGCCATGCGCGCGTGGTAGAAGGAGTCAGGATCGGCGAAAATGGCGTTCGCCTGGAGCAGGAAAAACACCACAAAAGAACCAATGAATACCCCGAACAGCGTCAGCAAGGTGGCGTTGGCACGCCAATTAAATGTCATAGGTGTAGTATAGCGTGAAAATGAAAAAAATAACGCCAGGATTGTGGTTCCTGACGTTTTTCACTTCATAGACCTAGGCCGTGTTTACAACTTTTCATTTCTCAATGACAATGTGCAATTTCTCCGCTTTGTACGCCTTCAGTAAATCCTGGACTGCTTCCCGAATTAGGGCGTGCAATGGCCTGTGCTCACGAAGGGCGAGCAGCTTTAGTGACCTCCACTGGTGCCCCTCGAGAATAACGGTTGTCCTAACGAAGTTTGGCTTTGTGGTGAAACTTTTTGTCAATTCTCCTCCAAGGCTAAATCTATTTCTAAATTATTCATATCCCATGAAACGCTAGCATCCTATGTAGCCAAGGATCCTTTGTCAACTTGACCCCTCCCTACCCCCCCCCTCCGAGAGGGGAGGAGATCTCTTTTTCATCCCCTTTTCTCGGAGGAGGGGTGCCCTGAGCGAGTAACAGCGAGTCGAGGGGCGGGGTGGTAATTCTATTGCCCCCAGACCCCGGTTTCCTTAATGTCTCTAGTGCTTTTCACCTTGAGCACACCGGGGGTTTGGGGGCGCAACAACGTACTCTGAAATCCCTGTGTGTAATAATCCTCCAGAATTAGTATGTGGAGCCCCCAACGGTCTTTTGGCCCCACCTTTTCTGACGCCAGAAAAGGTGGGATACCGTGACTAACTGTCAA
>CAIPSZ010000082.1 GCA_903867845.1 Candidatus Kerfeldbacteria bacterium
CGCTGGAAACGTCCATCAAAAAAGATGGGTACCTATCTTTCCATGAAACTTCTTGCATGTTAACCTCCTATTTTTCCTAAGCTACCTAACGTTCGACCTGATTTTTCGTCAAGATCTTGTCTGGTAGAGGGTAATAAGGTAGCCTGCGCGTATTGGAGAGGTGGCTGAGTGGGCCGAGTCAACAAGCGAAGCCAACAGCTTGGCTTCGCGCGGGACGAGGCGGGTTGACCGATGCGCCGAAGGCGCTGGGCAACCCGGGACGATAGCGCCGCACGTTGTGCAGGATTGAAAATGTGTTCGGCAAGTACTGGAGAGGTGGCTGAGTGGTCGATAGCGCCGCACTCGAAATGCGGTATACCTTTACGGGTATCGGGGGTTCGAATCCCTCCCTCTCCGCCAGTTCGTTTCGCCTTTCGAGCTGCGCGTGAATCGCGAATGCGAATCCCGCTACGCCCTCAAGGCGAAGCCTCACTTGTCCCCAGAAATTCGTGCTCCTTCGCTTCGCTCGGTCCGCGCCAAATTTCTGGGGGTTTTTAAAGTAAATGATTCGAACGGGCGCGAGCGTGCGCAGCGCCCCGGGCCGCAGGCCGAATCCCTCTCACTCCGCTAAACGTAACCGGACGCTATGGAGAACAAAGAATGGTCAGGATTAAACCATCCAGAAAACTATTGTTTCCCTAAGGAAGAAACGGGCCAAGTACCACCCGAACAAATAAGTAAAGAAAAAATGCATCGTGTGTTTGGCAATGGTTATGAACTTACTGAAATTGAAGACGGCGACCGTGTTAAAGTCGGTGGCCACCGGTTTAACACAGAAACGAGTACGGAAGTACGCGCCGATCTCGAGCACTTTCAACCTTTTTTCAATGAAGCGAAGAATAGTTCATCGGTGTATAACAAGGAGAAGCTCAAAGAGTGGTTAGAACGTCAGCACCTAGAAGTTGACGAAAGAATCTTTGCCTCACTCTTTGCCTTTACCAAAGTCTTTGAGAAGCAGTTCCCTAAAAACCCAAATGGAGAAGGGAGTAGGGCGCAGCTCTATCAAGAGCACGGGAATGAAACGAGGTTGAGTGAGGTATTCGACGCACAAACAGCAGCATGTGCCGAAATAGCGATTCTCGCACAGTACTTTCTTCAGCAAGAGAATGTCCCCTCCTCCTACTTTAGTGGTGATGTACTATGGCAACCTGATCAAGAATTTTCAGAAGAACATTCCTTCATAGTCATCCATGACGGGAAACGTACACTTCTCTACGACCCAACGAATCCAACTGATACTACACAGGGCATGTACCCAAGCATCTACACAACCGAGGTAGACTTTGATGAAACGATGGCAAAGAAAGAAAAGCGGTTTGTTACCGCAACGAATATGCTGAGCAAGCGAAAAGCGTTCTTCGGCGCGAACAACGGCACGAACATCATCCCAGAACGCCATATTGTCTAGTGCGGGCGGTTCAATGACGCGCGCACGTGCTGCAGACTGTGTAATTATCCATATTCCACTCCCAGCGGCAATAGTATATACTAGCGCCTATAGTGTTTAGTTTCTCAACATTAACCCAAACGTGTATGAGACACTCTCTACGCCGGTTGGTGACCAAAGTCATCATGGCGATTTCGGTTATCCCGTTCATTGCTGGCATGTCCAGCATTCCTGCGGCCCAGGCAATCCAGGCGCCGCTCGCGTTGCCGGATGGCAGCCAATCAGCGGTCTCAACGAACATGGGCATCTACGGTGGCGATACCTGGGATATTGCTGTCGACGGCGATCACGTCTACACCATTGCCAGCAGCGTGCCGAATGGCTTCTTCTACTCAACTGATGCGGCTGCAACCTGGCAGCGCCCCAGTGGGACGTACGACCTGGGCTCTGGTACCGCGGTGGAAGTTGACCCCGCTACTCATGCGGTCTACGTAGCACTGGACGGGCTGTACAAGAGTACGGATTACGGTGCATCCCTGACTAAGATAGCCGCAAATATTGGCAGCCCTCTCCTCTTCGCACAGAGCAGGCTCTTTGGTACCTGGAACGATATTGCCTACCTCAGTGCTGATGGCGGCGCTACCTTCACCCCGGTGACGATAGCCGCGGGCGAGAACATCATGAGCTACGCAGCGTCGGCAACTGCCGGAACGTTCTACGCAGTGACCCGGAGTGCCACGACCGGAGCAGCGAAGGTCTACGTGAGCGCCGACAATGGGGTAACGTGGGCAGCGATGAACGTCGACCCGAGCATGACTACATTCACGCAGGTAAATGCTGACCCGTACAACGCGAGCATTCTAACGCTCAGCGATGACAACAACTTGTGGCTCTCGACGAACAGCGGGGCAACTTGGACGAAGATGGGCGCGTCCCCAGCACGCAGCTGCTCGGACTTCTCCATCTGGACGAGTACGCGCTGGTACGCGTGCGCTGGCTATTCGACGAATAATGGCGCCAGCTGGACGGACATGGACATGCACGCGAACGTCATGCGCGGCCCAGGGAAAACCGTGGTCGTGAATGCGGCGGATACGAACGTCCTGTACGGCGACTGCATGAGCGGCGTCTGCAAGAGTACCAATGGCGGGCTCACCTGGCGCAACAGTCTGGATGGCATCACTGGTGTCAACGTAAATGCCATAAGCTACACCACTGATAAGACCACTGCCTGGATCGCATCAGGAAATGGCTTAGGTAAGAGCACGAACTTCAACAGCACGACGCCGACGTGGACCTGGCCCATCCTCCCCTGCGACCCGCAGTCGCGCTGTGACTCCAGTGGTATTGGCGAGTCAGTTTGGGTGAAGCCGAGTAACCCCAACGTCGTCCTTGCCGGCTCGATTGGTGGCTGGGTGTACCGCAGCACGAATGGCGGGACCACCTGGACAGCAGAGATTCCCGCGGTCATCAACCTCGCAAAGTTCAAGAGCGGGTCAACGAACAACCTGCGGCCACAGCAATTCATCAACGACCCAACCAATACGAGTATTGTCTACCTGGCCATGACCGACCCCGTGGACCACATTGGCGCCGTACTCAAGAGCACCGATGCAGGCGCATCCTGGACTGACCTCGGCATTGCCGACGATGCGCCAGCGAAAGTGCTGGCCGTGAGCACCACGGGCGTCCTCTACGCCGGCACAGGTGAGGGCAAGCAAATCACCACGCCCAAAGGCGTGTACAAGTACGATGGCACTAGCTGGACAAAGCTGACTGGTATCGATACGCGGCTGAACATCAACAGCGTCGTGGTTGACCCAGAAGTGCAGACCACAGTGTACGCCACCGCCTCGAATGACCTCGCCCCGCTCTCGCTGGATGGGTTCTACCGATCCCTGGACAGTGGCGCCACGTGGGCGAAGATCGTCCCAACTGGTTTCCTACGCTTTGGCTCAATCACTGTAGAAAAGACAACCTCGCCGAATACGCTCTACATGTCGGCAACCGATAACCTGAACCACGGCGTCTTGCTCAAGTCCAGTGACCAGGGCGTGACCTGGGGGCTCCTCTACCAGGGCTTGAAAGCCGAAACGTTCAACGCCGTGGTGTTCGACGGCCTTGTTGTGGGCAGCAAGCACGGCGTGTACAGCTTGAAGTCCAAAGCGGCGCTGGCCGTGAAGTTGAGCGCGGCAAAGGTGAAGAAGAACCGCACCGTCACCATCACCGGGACGCTCAAGGATGCAGCGAACAAGCACATCCTGAAGTCGAAGACGCTTGGGCTCTACCAGCTCAATGGCAAGAAGTGGAAGCTCATCGGCACGGTCGCGACCTCAAAGACCGGAACGTACAGCGTGAAGGTCAAGCTCGCCAAGACCGGGACGTACCGACTCGCCTGGACCCCGAACAAGCAGGACAAGCCGGAGTACGCTGAAGTCATTACGAAGAACTACACAATTACGGTCACCAAGTAACCAGCCGTTACGCAAAAAGCCTCCCATTCGGGAGGTTTTTTGATTCTGGTGCCTTGAAATTTGAGTGCCATGAATTCTCCATTCTATGGATTGTAGCGTATACTTGCACCAATGAAATATAGTTACACCATCACTGCCACGTATGCCGACTGATGCTCACTTGCCGGTGTACCAACCCGGCGTCTGCAACATTGGGCCAGCGGAAATACGCCGGCGACGTTCCTCAGGGTACCTCGGACTCGCCATTAGCGCGATCCTGCTTGGACTGCTGCTCGCCTACCGGGCCAACTCACTTTGGCGATTAACACTCTTCTTACCCGTGACCACTGCGGCAACCGGTTTCTTGCAAGCGTACTACCACTTCTGTGCGGGTTTCGGCATGCGCGGGCTGTTCAACGTGGCAAAGAGCGTTGGCCAGACCGATACCGTGATTGAAGCAGAATTCCGAAAAAAGGATAAGCAAAAATCGCTACGCATTTTTGGCCAAGCAGTCCTGGTCGGGGTAGTCGTCGCGTTCCTGGCGTACATCCTCTAAGTAACGACACGGTCTATGTTCTGGTTCTTCATCATCGGCGCGCTGCTGGGCAATGGCATGCCGCACTTCATCTGGGGCATATCCAAGGTGGTGGCTCGCAGCCCCTTCGGGCAGAAGTCCCGACCGTTCGTGAATGTGCGGTGGGGGTTGGCAAACTTCATTGTGGCGACGCTCCTCGCTCTCTGGCGAGTGAAAAGCGCTCCACTCTCGCATAGCGACGTGCTGGCGCTGCTCGTGGGTTTCTGGCTCGCGGTTGCCCAGTTTGGGTTTGGTATTAAGCGCTTCCTCAACCCGCCTGACCGTACGTAAATACTCGCCATTCCGCTATACTACGCTCATCCCGTATGAATTTTGCCCTTCCCAAAACCTCTAAGAAGACCAAACGTATTTTCCACGGCATCTGGATGACCGTGGTCTACCTCTTTGCCACGGCAGGATTTATCCTGATTGGCGGCTTCTTCGCCATTAAGTACCACGTTACGGACGTACCGGGATTCGTGGACGAGCACACCCAAGCGTACCAGCAGCTCGCGACCAATACTTCAACAAACACGCCAACCACCCCGGCAAGCATTGATACGAATACTTCCATCCAGAGTTTGGACGTGAGCATCGCCGACTTGGAGAAAATCCGGCAGGAGAAGCTAGCCACGCTCTGCGGCATCAGCAACCTCGGCCAGCTGTACCCGGTGAATGCCGCGGCTATTTTCAAGCAGTACCAGCTCACCCACAGCGATGCCCTAGCGCAGAAGATGCTGTTCGCCGCAACGCAGCAGCTCACCAGTGTCGGCAAGTCCATCCCGCAGCAGTGCGACGCACAGACGATTTCCGAAGATCTGCTCGTGGCGCAGCTCGCCAACCCCACCGGCGCCAACCTGTACCCCTGGATGAATGATGAGGAGTGGACGAGCATTCACATTGCCATCAACAAAGATAAAGACGTCATTGTACGAGCAGCGTCAGTAGCGAACATTGACCCACGCTTGCTCACCGAGAACTTGGTGGTGGAGCAGCTCCGCCTCTTCCACACGCAGCGCGAGCTGTTCAAGAAATTCTTCCAGCCGCTGAACATCCTGGGCAACTCTACCACTATTTCCTTAGGCGTCATGGGCATCAAGGAGGCGACGGCAAAAGATATTGAAAGGCACCTACAAGATCCCAACTCGCCCTACTACCTGGGGCCAGCGTACGCGCACAGCCTGGACTTGCCCGCGACGAACACGGACAACGTGCGGTTCAGCCGCTTGAGCAACGAGCACGACCACTACTACTCCTACCTGTACGCTGCCTTGTACCTGAAGCAAATGCTGACCCAGTGGAAGAGTGCAGGCTTTGACATCGGCAGCCGGCCAGAAATTATTGGCACGCTCTTTAACGTGGGCTTCAGCCAGAGCCACCCCAGCGCCACGCCAAAAGTCGGCGGCTCAGCCATCACCTTGAACAACGTGAAGTACTCCTTTGGCTCACTCGCTTTTGCCTTCTACTACTCTGGCGATTTAGCTGACGATTTTCCGCTGGTGACGTACTAGACAGGCCGGTGCTAGACTAGGCACACCTATGAAAAAATCACCCCCCGAATTCACC
>CAIPSZ010000083.1 GCA_903867845.1 Candidatus Kerfeldbacteria bacterium
CCGTGCTTATTGATCGCGTATTAAACGGTGCATTCGCCCCAAGCGTGTACCCGCTCTTCCTTGGCAGAGTATTTAACCTCTATTCTGTACTCCTTGGCTTGCTCGCCGTTATTGGCATTACGTTTGTCATTCAGAAGTTGAATTTTACCAGAAGAACGAATACTTTCGTCATTGTTGGGTTGCTCTGCTCGCTCTCCCTGTACTTTGCGTACAATGCTGATGCGTCAGTAAAATTCTTTGGCTGGAGTACGACGCAAGCTGAAGTCGGGCTCATATCTACAATCACGACTTTTGCACGGGACCATTCGTACGTTGTGTTTGCTGATGAGGTGACCTCAGCAGCTGGCAATGCGCTTACCGGTTTCACATCTGGCCACTACTACTGGTACCCAGGAGAGAGCATAAGTAATGCATACTGGAGTCTCATTCAAAAACCCTCAATCGAAAAATTAACGGGTTACTGTACAGAGTTCCAGACCAACCAGGTATACTTCATTACCACCCCAATTCCACCAAATCCAACCTATAAAGAGAATATTGCACGTTTGGGGAAGTTCATGCACGTCGTTGGCACGGTAGGGAAGTCTTCAGCGTACGTATTTGATTGTAATCCGCATGCTGTACCGAGAACCTAGAATCCACGAAGGAGAACGAGATGACGCGCGAAGTATTGGCGTCGTTATCCCAGTATATAATGGTGAGAAATATCTCATTCCTTGCATTGATAGTATCTTCACGCAGGCGTACCTTCCAAAAGAAGTCGTGATTGTCAATGATGGTTCCACGGATAGAACCGCGGACGTCATTGCTGCCGTGAAGCAGAAGTACCCAATTGTCCAGTCTGTAGATCAACCGAATGCAGGCCAAGCAGCTGCACGGAATGCAGGAGCATGTCGTTTGACTACTGCGTACATCGCTTTCTGTGACGTTGACGACACGTGGTATCCAGAGAAGCTCGAAAAGCAAATTGCACTACTGCATGAGAAGAATTGCGATTTTGTTTTTGCTAACGCAGATATCGTGAATGGTCGTGGAAAGCACTACGGGACACAGTTCTCCATCGTCCGCCCAGCACGAGGTTCCATCTACCGGAAACTTTTGTTTGGCAACTTCGTGAACACAACCACCGTGGTGATGAAAGCACCATTCTTTAACTCATTAGGAGGATTTGATACTTCGTCGAAACACCGTTTCGTAGAAGATTATGATTTATGGCTTCGTGCGGCGAGAAAGGGGACAGCAGACTACATTGAAGAACCCTTAGTAACGTACTTACGGTACGACGAAAGCTCATCGCATTTCACTGTACGTTCGGCCAAAGCCGCTTGGCGATTACTTGCCAGCCAGCCAGCAAAGGGAGTTGCAGAGAAAGTAATGAAAGTACTTGCCCTCGTGCGACAGACGGCGGTTACTGGCATGTACGCTACGCGACTCGATCGAATGGTGAGCCCCCTTAGTAAGGCAGGTTAAGCATTCAGAAAGTCTTGGAAGCTCTTTGCCGCACTCTCGAGGGTGAAGAACTCAATGAACGCACGATGTCCTGCTTGGGCGAAGTTTTTGTACTTCTCCGAATTTTCTACCAGAGCGCGCAGTCCTTCAATAATACCCTGCGCATCCTGTGACGAGCAAACGTAACCGGCGTGGTGCTGGTCGAGGAATACAGCTGGGCCAGCAGTTTTTGGGCCATGGTAGAAGACTGGCCGGCCAGCTGCGAAGTAGGTAATGAGCTTAGAGGGGAAGCTCATTGTCGTTTCTTCGGTGTACGCTGGATTGAACCAGTAGGGGCAGTAGAGAATATCCATTTCTAAAAGGCGCTGAATTGTTTGGGATTGTGAGGTCCAACCCGCCTTCACGATATTCGGGTGGTTTAGTGGTTTCACTTTATCGTGGCGGCCGAAGAGGTGAATGGTTACACTTCGATTGCTAATTTTCCATTGCACGGAATCGAGCGCACGGATGAGGCACTCCCACGCATCGTCTGCATATACCTGACCAGCGAGAGCAATGGTGAGTGAGTCCGGGCTATGCAGATTCGTAGCCGGTTGTACGGCTTGTTCTTTGGGGAGGCTTGGGAGTAAAACCGCTGTTGGAACTCCGTACTTTTTCTGATACGTATCAGCCATAGCCCACGAGGTAACCGCGCAGGCCTTGCTGCGGCTGATATCCTCATCAAAATTTTGTAGCACGTAGTTGGCGTAGTCGCTACGAACCCGGCGGACTCGTAGCCACCAACTTGGTGGATCCCACACCTGCGTCAGGAGGGGAACGCCGAGTTCGTTCGCCACACTTTTTGCGAGGAATATTTGCGTCAAGCTCTCGAGCACGCACCACACCGCCTCGACCTGGTGTACCTTAGCGAACCGAACTAGGCGTTGTGTGAGGAAGTGTAGGTACAGACGGTCTATGAGTTTACTGAGCGATGGGGGTATGAACGACCGTGGGTACTCATTGAGTCGTAAAAAGTACTTTGTTGGTATGCCGGTCAGATCAGGGTTGATACGGGAGTATTTCACACGATCGGGAACGACTGCGCAGACGAGTGCGTTTGCAGGCATCATCTTCGCTAGATGGTATAGCACAATGCCACCAGTCTTTGCCGTTGTTGGCGCTACTGAAGTGAGTAGCAGTGTGCGCCGATGTGTTTGGATAGTAGGGAAAGTCATAGACTAGAGGTCGGCAAGCATTTCCTTGAATGGCGGGATGTGTAGCTGCTCGTTAACGTTCTGTTTTGTGCGTAGCCGTCGATCGATGACTGGGGTAGCGCAAGGGGTGATACGAACATTTACGTGGTACTTCTCTGCAAGGGCACTAATGAGATCGAACTTTGAAATATCCGTACTGTATAGGTGGAAAACGCCATGTGTAGGAAAACTCGCCCGCCGTTGGATAATGTGATCAATGCTTAAAGCGAGTTGTTTCGTAGTGATGCCATTCCACAGCTGTTTGGTGAATCCTTTGATCGTCTTTCCCTCCTGTGACTGTACCCATGCAACGAGTGAATGGAAATCGCAAATTTCTGGACCTATCGTTGAGGTACGGATGACGAACGAGTGTTCGGATGGTTCGCCTAGGCTACGGGTAAAGCCGTAGAGGTCGGTGGGGTTGGTCGGCGCGTCCTCTGTATACGGCGCCCCTGCTAGCCCATCGAAGATACAGTCAGTTGAAATGTGGATGAGTTTGCTGCCGAACACTCGACTGAGCAGGTGTGGTAACCCGGCATTGATGAAGAACGTCTCAGTAACATTGATAAGCAGGTTAGGTTTGACGATAGATGCGCAATTCACTACCGCATCGACGTTGCCCACAGCTTCAATGAGCTGCTTCGTTCTCGGGCCAAAGTTTGCTGTTGGGTAACTTTCGGAAAAATCTTGCAGTAGCATC
>CAIPSZ010000084.1 GCA_903867845.1 Candidatus Kerfeldbacteria bacterium
CAACCTGCCGAATCTTTTGTTCAAACTCTCAATACGATCCATCGGACCTCCTCCAATGAACAAATTCTGTGTCGCTTCGTCTAGAGTATCCCAATAGAGTCCAAAAACCAAATGAAGGCCAAATTCCTTAATTCCCGGTGCGGACGAGATCGAACGAGCCGCTGACCTTTCCATACGAGCTCATTCGGGTGAAGGTACCCGTGATCTTTCCATCCACGAAGTTGCCGGTGAATGAAATATCGCTGCCGAGCTGGCTTTTGCCGGTAAAGGTGAGCGTTGAACCGTTGATCTGGATCGTCGCGGGTACGGCCGGAGCGCTCACACATTGCGCAGGCTTGGTGACGGGCGTTTTGCCTGGCGCGGAGACGACGGTGGTAAGGCAGAGATTTTTATAGGCTATCGTACCGACTGCCGCACCATTTGCGATCTTCTGAATGACGAGATGTACATCGCCGTCGAGCGAGATCTGATAAGACGTTCCGGAGATGGTGACTTTCCCAGATCCCTCGACTCCTTTTCCTGGCGACGCTGAACCCCACGTGCCGACCAAACCATTTGTTGCTGCGGTTGCCGGCGCTGGTGCTACCGCAGATGTGGTCGCAACATTCGCCGTCGTCGTTGCTACGACAGTATTTGCCGTCTGCGATTCCGGTGCGACTGCCGGCGTTGTGCCGTGCGAGATGACCGCGATCACGATGATAAGGATCACGAGCACTGCCGCACCCGCGTAATACTTCAAAACCCCTGAACGTTCCATAGATTGTAAAAGGTTAGGAATAACGACATCAATGGTACGCCTTTTCCGTCGCGCGTGAAGGCGTGTGTATAAAATGGTGGATAATCGACTATCTCCGAAAAAGTCTCAAAAAAGAAAGCTCTCGCGGCGAGAAGTGCCGTGAGAGCTCTGATGGGGTGCGATACACGCGGTGGACGTGTCAATCTCCCTGATTCTGCCCGGGGACGGGCCCGAAGTCATCGGGCGTGCAAGGCCCGTCGTGTATGAAGTAGCCGTCCTGGGACATGCAGTGTGGAACCACCAGCGGGTACAAGATCTCCGGCACGACGATAATCGGCGATTCGACGATTACGGGCGGTCGGTAGATCCAGCCACCTGGGCGCCAGCCGGGTTCTTGGCGCCATACAGGACCATGAACGCCGCCAGGGTTCCAGCCGCGGCCGTTGTGGAACTGCGGGCCCATATTGTGGCGCTGGTCCCACGCGTAGGCGGAGCCGGCGAACGAGATGCCGGCGAGCGCGACAGCAAGACCGAGTGCAATGAACCTTCGCATAGAGGACCTCCTTCGAACGGCGACATTGTTGTCGTCTACAGAAACAATACCACGAATATTCTGTTTGGCTAGTCCTCGTCCTTTTTCAACGCGTATACATCCTTAAGTATCTCGCCCCCGCGCGTCGTCGGGTCGACATCTGCGTATGCTTTCACAACGGTGCCTTCCTGGTCGATAAGATATGAGATACGTTTCGAGAACATCGGCCCCGAGGCTTCGTAGGCTGCGATCGTTGTCTTCGTTTGATCGGAGAGCAAACGAAAGGGAAGGGAATACTTATCAGCGAATTTTTTATGACTTTCGACGGTGTCGGCGCTGATGCCATACACGCGAACACCCATACGTTCGAATTCTCCATACATATCGCGAATGACGCACGCTTCTTTCGTACACCCCGGCGTGTCGTCTTTCGGATAAAAATACACGAGCACGTACGTGCCATGAAAACTTGATAAAGTTTGTGCCGCACCATCTTGATCTTCGAGCGTAAAGTCCGGCGCTTTTGTTTTGAGTTCAAGCATCGACCCAGTATACGGGATGTTCATGTGGTTTGCGTGATGCGACGCACAAATGTAAAGGTGTGATCATTGTCTTGATTTCTAAATGTCACCTGCTAGCATTCACTCGGTACGTCTGCGCGCTGTGGGAGAAGTCGGGAGATCGAAATGTACGGGCCAGAACCACTTGGCCGATCATTTACCGCACGTGCACTCCAGCACGCACTAGCCCGACGGCCAAACGCTAAACTCAAACAAGTGCTTACTGACCAGACCGTACTTGCGGGAGTAGGAAATATCTACGCTGACGAGACGCTCTTCGCCGCGAAACTCCGGCCTACCCGAATTGTAGGATCGTTGAAGCAAAAAGATTGGGCACACCTGCATCGTGCCCTTCAACAAGTCTTACGTCACGCTATCCGTACGCATGGGTCTTCTGTGGGCGAGTTTATCCGGCCCAACGGTACCGTCGGGACGTACGGTCGTTACCACAAGGTATACGACCGTAAAGGAAAACCATGCGTCGTGTGCGGGACGCTGGTACGCCGAATAACCCTTGGGGGTCGAGGGACGTACTTCTGCTCATCCTGCCAGATTTAGACGAAGGCTTGAGCAATAACCGCCACGACAATACCCAAGATACACCCCACGGTAATTTCTGCTGGCGTGTGCCCCCAGCGTTCAGACAGGATAGGGTACGTGTGAGATTGGGCGGCGGGGTGTTCTTTCACTAATCGGTTGAGAATTTTGCCATGCACGCCAATTTCCCGACGAAAGCCAATGGCATCCCGTATAGTGATGATGGCAAAAACCGCAGCGACAGCAAAGGCGGCCGAGGTCCAGCCCTCAGAAAAACCCACCATTGTGGCAAGACTGGCCACGAATGCACCATGCGAGCTCGGCATGCCACCGTAGCTATCCCACATGTGCTTGAGATCGAGGTTGCCCTTAATACGGTCAACCCCGAGCTTCAGCACTTGCGTGCCAAGGGCGGTAGCAATTGGTACAATAATCAAACTCGCATTAGCTGACATATATGCATAGTATACACGCTTTAATTCTCGGTGTCGTGCAGGGGATAACGGAATTCTTCCCCATTTCCAGCTCGGGGCACCTCCTGGCGTTTCACGACTTGCTGCACTTTGACCAGTCCGATAGCCTCACCTTTGACGCGTCCCTTCACTTGGGCACCATGCTCGCGCTGGTAGCGTATTTCTGGAAGGATATCATTCAGCTCTTCAAGGACTTCTTCCGCTCGCTGGCGCACTGGAATATCCAGCAGGATCCAGGGCAGCACCAGGTTTGGACGGTCATTGTCGGCGCTATTCCAGCTGGAGTGGTCGGGGTTTTTGCGGATAAGTGGTTTGAGGGCCACGTGCGGAACCTCTGGGTGGTTGTCATTAGTCTTGTCATTGGATCCATCGTCTTCTGGGTGACGGAAGCTTGGCTCCGCAAGCAGCAGACCAAGGACACCGTGTCGTTCAAAGCGGCATGGGTGGTTGGTTTTGCGCAAATTATTGCCCTGGTCCCCGGAATTTCTCGCTCTGGCGCGACGATTATTGGCGCGTTCACGCAAAAGCTTGACCGGAAAACCGCTGCCCGCTTTGCCTTCCTAGTCTCCATTCCCGTGGTCGCTGGAGCGGGGTTACTAAAATTGAAAGACCTCTTGCAGGCACGCCCAACCTCTGGGGAGCTCACCGATGTGATCATTGGCATTGTGGCGGCAACCGTAGTTGGCTACATGGTCATTCACTTTTTCCTCCGCTTCGTCCAGAAGCATAGTTTGAGCGTGTTTGCTTGGTACCGGGTTATCGCTGCGGCGTTACTGGCTATCTACCTCATCGCTCGGTAAGTCACAGTGAAAACTCCCTGCCAGGTGGCAGGGAGTTTTTTATTAGGCAGGTGGGGGACTGGGTTGATTTGGCGGTGGGAGGTCGAGGCGCTGGTAGTACACGCTGATGAAGACAATGGCAATGGCTATCGCCGTCCACGGCCACCACAGGTAGGTGTTGCTGCAGAAAGCGTAGGCGTATATTGCAGCCATTCCCGCGGTGAGCACGACCGGTGGAATCCACCACCAAGCGTGTCGACGATTTCGGATAGAGGCAAAGTACCCACCGAGGATGAGGACAAACCCAATGAGGATGATGATGGTCAGTGCGTGCGAGACATTCTTGCAGGATGCGTTCGGCGTGGCCGGTGTTACCGTTGAAGGTGCAGGATCTTGACCCTTCACTACCTCCGCGCCCGCAACTTTGGGTGTTGCGGTAGGCTTAGCGACGGCGACAATGTCATTCGTAGGCGTAGTTGCTCCGACAGAAGTTACACCGGCTACGGCAATTGGTGCCGCTGAAGTAAGGCTTCCAGCGCTCGCTTCAATGTTCGTCTGCCCAACACCTTTTGCTTTGAAGGTACCGTTCTGATCTACGGTTCCGACTGAAGGGTTCGTCGTATTCCAGGTTACGGAAGTTGGAACGGAATTCCCTTTAGTATCAGTTCCATGTGCCGTGAGCTGCGTGGTATCGCCTGGATTCACCGTCAGTGTGGAGGGTGTCAGGGTGAGTGCGGCGAGCATCCCAGGGGTAATGGTCACCGGTGTGCTGGCCGTAAGCGCGCCAAGCGCTGCATTCACTACCCAGGTTCCAGCAGTGCCTGGGGTATAACCGGCCGCGGTTACCGTTCCTTTTGGATCGGTTGTGGATAAGCTAGCGGTTTGGCTTATGTCAAAGCCGTTGCCTTGGCTATCCACTCCGTAGATTCGCAAGGGGAGCAGGCCATCAGCGGTTAGGGAGGCGCTCTTTGGCAGGAGGTTGAGGCTAATGGGGGTTCCATGGACCACGGTAATTGTGGCTGTCGTGGTGTAAATCTGGGTTGTAGCGGTTAAGGTCCAGGTACCTTGGGCAACAGCCGTAAATTGACCTTTCTGGCTTGGGATGCCCATGAGCCCGCCCCCGTTGAGGGTCCAGGTGGCTTGCTCGGTAATATTCTGAACTGAAGTATCGCTAAATGTACCCTGAAGGGTGAAGGGGATAGTCTGCCCAGCAGTTACCGTTGCCGTGCCTGGGGTAATTACAATACTCGTCAGGCTTGGTGCAGAAGCCAGGGCGAAG
>CAIPSZ010000085.1 GCA_903867845.1 Candidatus Kerfeldbacteria bacterium
CATTAGACGCTTCTTTCTGTTGGTTCTTTGGCGACGTGGGCACGATTTTCGCTTTCATAAGCTCAGGCAAACCAATGGGTGGTGGCTACGAGCAAGAGTAGCATGACAAATAGCAGGACAAAAGCCCATCGCTGCGTGGTTTTATCCGTGAGCGCGTCACTGCGGTACTGCTGTACGACGTAGGTTACGAGCAAGCCAAACATCCCGGCTTTCGCAAGTGGGATGGCCGGCAGCCAGGCGAAGAGCGCGAACATTTCCGTCATAACGATGACAATGCCAACCCCCCACCACTGCGCGCGTCGTCGTTCCAGCGGGGCAAGTGCGTGCAAACCTACAAACCACACGAGCACGAGGACGAAGAAGATGCTCGTGACAACCCACAATGGGAGGTTGGCAAAAACTTGGAGATCGAACAGTGTGAGCCCCGCGAAGAACATCCCAACGATGGCGAAGATATAGCTGAGGTTTACGAGCGCGTTCGGCGCGTAGCGAGCCGGTTGGTAGCGAAACCGAAACGCCTGCTCGAGGAAAACAAACATCACCAGTGCGGATCCGATGGCGAACGCGATTTGCACTTGCGCGTGCTCCGAGAAGAGCAGGGCGCCCATTGCTGGAACCAACGTGAATACCGGGAAGAAGTAAATACTCCCAAAGCCGCGTGGGAGTTTCCCGCCCCGGGTAATGAGCCAGAGCGAGAGTACGGGTCCGACGATTGCGGCAATGGCAAACCACCAAAAACGATCTGGATGCGTGACAGCGAGCAGGTCACCAGCGGCGAGCCAGCTTCCCGCAAGGTACGGCAGGATGCGCAGGAAAAAAACCATGTGTTACTACAATAGCACGAGCGCAAAATCCGTGGTACGAACGTCGCGGAGTGCGGGCAAACTTCGCAGGAGCGGGGTGAGCTGGCTAAGCAAGAGCAGGCGCGTGGGCTCGCCAATCACCCAGGATGGGACGGTCACTTCGCCAATTCGCGTGCGCGAAACGTTGAAGGTGAGGTGGTTATCCGCGGATCGTACCGGCTGAAGGGTAATGCGGACGAGTGCGTTGTGCCGCTGCGGGATGGCAAACGAGAATTCTAGTTCATCACCCGAAATTGCCGCAACATTGATCTCGGTGACGCCCAGGTGAAGCGTGCTAACGCCGGCACTGGCAAGTGTAGTGAGCTCGCTATCTGGAATATCGACTTCGTGATTTGTGATATTTGCCAAGCGCTCGGTAAGCGTTGCTGTTGCAGTCGTCGGCGAAGCGATGTGAATTGGCGACGGCCGGTGGTACGCAAATTGAGAAATGAAAGGAATCTGCCACAGCCCAGTCTTCGCGATGAGCACAAGGACCCATACCAGGAACACGACAATGCCGAGCTTTATGAGCCGTCCTAGGGAAAAACGTGGTACAGGAAGGTGAAAGCGCCGCGGCGGTTTGACCACGGGCGTGGGTGGGACGGCTTCGATGCGCGTCATACCTGCCGAGTTGGACGATTGGCAATGAGACGCCGGAACTGCTCTTCCCCAACACCAGCTTTAATTTTCTTAATCATGCCAATGAGCTCGTCGGCAGAGAGCTGGTCTTCCGGGCTGCTGCTCGTGCTCTCCCGCTGGAGCTTCAGGATGAGTTCGTGGACTTTCTGGGGGCTGCGGATACCGGTAATCTCTAAATTCGCCGTCGTCCCCGCAGTCTGAACGAGGACGGAACCGTACCGGCCAATGGTCTGGGCAATCCCGTGCATGGCGTAGCTCACGTCCTGCACTTTATCGTACGTGGTTTCGGACACGATGCGGTGGAAGAGCCCGCGCTGGTCAACGTCAACAATTCGGTCGTTCGTCAGGATGAACGCATTGAGTTGCTGGACCCAGAGTGTACGAAACCCGTAGAATGCTCCGACCAAAATGCTCACCATCAGGATGATACCGCCAACTGGACCGAGCTTGAGCAAGGGGTACAGCAAAAAGAAGGGTGCTATAATAAGCACGACCGATAGCGTGATCGGGCCGATGGTCACGGCCGGTGTTCGCCGCACGAGGGCAATCACTTCTTCACCTTCCTTCACATTTTCCAACAACCGATTCTCAAACATATGGCTCGGAAAAAAATTGTGAAAACGCTCTGGCTCGTCATCGTCATCCTCGGTACGCTTGGCATGGTGTTCTTCACCATGCTCCCCATGTTTGGATTTGGTTCAAGCAGTAACTAAGGACGATCGCGACGGAGGACTGCGAAGAACGCTTCCTGCGGGATGTCTACCTTCCCCATGGCACGCATGCGACGCTTGCCCTTCTTCTGCTTTTCCAAGAGCTTGCGCTTCCGCGTCACGTCACCGCCGTACAATTTCGCGGTAACGTCTTTGCGCATGGCAGACAAGCTCGCCGACGCAATAACCTTCGCCCCCAATGCCGCTTGAATTTTAACTTCGAACATCTGCTTGGGTAGGATGGTTTTCAAGTACTCTACCACTTGGCGGCCAACGCGCTGTGCTTCATCAGCGTACACCATGCTCGCCAGGGCATCCACGCGCTCGTTCGCCACGAGGATGTCCATGCGCACGACATCCGCATTCCGCGTGCCGAAGACGTCGTAGTTCAGCGACGCGTACCCACTGGATGCGCTTTTCAATCTATCATAGAAATCCACCAGGATTCCAGCGAGCGGCACCTTGCAGTGGATGACCACGCGCTGCTCGTCCAGGTACTCGGTGCTGGTGTGCTCGCCGCGCTTCTCCACAATGAGTGCCAGCAACGGGCCAATGGTTGATGCCGGGGTGACGATATCCACGTTCGCCCACGGTTCTTCAATGTGGTCAACGTGGGAAGATTCAGGGAGATCCAGCGGGCTCGTGACTGTTACCACGCCCTTCGCATCGGCGGCTTCGTAGCCGAGCTGCTTTACCAGGCGCTCGCGGGCGTGCGCGCCGGCAGGATTCAAGTGCACGCGGTACGCCACGGATGGAATGGTGACGATGAGGTCGAGGTTGTACTCCCGCTTCAAACGCTCCTGCACAATGTCCACGTGGAGCAAGCCGAGGAATCCGCAGCGAAAGCCGTGGCCTAATGCTTGGGAGTGTTCGGGTTCAAAACTAAGCGCTGCATCATTCAGTTTGAGTTTGGAAAGCCCTTCGCGCAGCAGTGGGTAGTCGTCCCCTTCCTTGGTGAATAAGCTGGCGTACACCATGGAGCGCACCTCCCGGTACCCAGGTAACGGTTGCACGGCGTGGTGTTTCATGTCCGTCATGGTGTCGCCCACGCGGGCATCTCCCACACTCTTCACGCCAGTGACCACGTAGCCGATCTCACCGGATTTCAAGATTTTCGTCGGCGTGAGCTTGGGTTGAAAAGTGCCGACTTCCAGGGCAATGTTACTCACCTTGGTGGCCATGAACTGGATGTCCGTCCCGCGCTGGATCTTCCCCTGCATGACGCGCACGTAGCTAATCACGCCCCGGTAGTCATCGAACGTTGAATCGAAGACGAGCGCACGGAGGGGTGCGTCTTCATCAACTACTGGCGGCGGGACCTGGGTTATGACGCGCTTGAGCAAGTCAGCCACACCCACGCCGGTTTTTGCGGATACTTGGAAAATATCTTCACGCGCGCAGCCTAACACTTTGATAATTTCGTGAATGGTTTCTTCCACACGGGCGTTCGGCAAGTCCACCTTGTTTACCGCGGGAATAATCGTCAAACCCTGCTCCACTGCTAGGTAAAGATTCGCCAGGGTTTGTGCTTCCACTCCTTGCGTTGCGTCCACCAGGAGAATCGCTCCTTCAACCGCAGCAAGCGAACGTGATACTTCGTAGGTAAAGTCTACGTGCCCGGGTGTATCAATGAGGTTTAATTCATACGTCGAGCCATCTAGCGTGTACTGCATGCGGACGGGCGCGAGTTTTATGGTAATTCCCCGCTCGCGCTCAATGTCCATCTGGTCCAAGAGCTGCGGCTGCATTTCCCGCTTCGTCACCGTACCGGTAATTTCCAAAAGCCGGTCGGCCAGTGTGGATTTGCCGTGGTCAATGTGCGCGATGATACAAAAATTGCGGATGTTCGTACTCACGCTGTGGGTTGGCTAGTGCCGTTGCGGATGAACTTGCGCAGTCTCTGCCACCACTCCCGGAAAACTTGCACTTCTTCCACGTGGAGCCACGACGCCGCGGTTACGTACGCAATCATACCCACCACGCCAGCAATGAGACCTTGGAGGAAGATGCCGACGAGCGTGTGCATGTCTATGCCCATGGCTGCAAAGTGCAGCATTCCCCAGGTGACAAAGCCGGCTATGACGGAGGCAATGACAATTCGCGTTGTCGTTCGGACAATACGTGCGTCGTCCAGCTGGCCTATCCTGCGTCGTAGAACCACAAGGAGGAAGGTCATTTCCACCAGGCTTGCAAGCGTGAACGCAATTGCCACGCCGATGATGCCGTAGAAATGCGCCAGCGTTACCGCGAGTACAACATCGAGCGCTACGGAGAGTGTCGCTGCTTTCACTGGTGTAGCGGTCTCGTGCAATGCGTAGAACGAACGTGCCAGGATTGGAATGAGTGATTCAGAGAACATGGAGATTGCGAAGATGCCGAGCATTTGGGCGGTTTGGTACGTCGCATCCCAATCAAACGCGCGGGCACCAACGACAACACGGACCACTTGCGCGCGGAGAACCATGATGAGCACGGAGACGGGAATGATGATGACCAGCAAACGGCGAACTGTGGTAGAAAAGTGCTGGACAAATCCTTCCATATCCCGGCTGGCGTACGCCTCGGAAAAAACCGGGAACACCGCAATCGCCAAAGACACACCGAACACGTTGATGGGGAAATTCTGCAAGTTACTCGCAAAGTTAAACTGCGTCAGGCTACCGGCTGCAAGCCCGGTGGCAATGATCGTGCTTACCAGGGAATCAATTTGGTTTACGGCTAGTCCAAACGTCCGTGGCAGCATGAGCCTGCCAATCTCCCGCACCCCCGCGTTCTTCCAGTCCAGAATGCGCTTGTAGCGAAATCCAACTTTCCACACACCGGGCAACTGGATGAGCAAGTGGCAGATGGCACCGAGTACGACGCCATAGGCTAGACCGGTGAGCCCCCAGCGCGGCACGAAGAACACGATGCCGACGATAATGCCCAGGTTGTAGAGGACGGGTGCCAGGGCAAAGGCGAAGAACCGCTTGAACGCGTTCAGGATGGCGGACACAATATTACTGGCGCCAAAGAAGATTATGGCCACCAGCATGATGCGGCTTAAGTGAATGGTTTCTGTTAATTTCTCTCCGGAGAATCCCGGAGCAATGAGCGGGATGATGCGGTTGGCGAAAATGAAGAGCAGAATCCCGAACCCAACCAGGACAATGAGCAGGAGGTTCAAAACGGAATTCGCAATGCGCCACGACTCACTCTCACGGTTCAGTATCCCGCCTTCCTTCTTCACGTAGCTGACGAACACCGGGATGAAGGACGACGAAAGCGCCCCCAGGACGAGGACGTTGAAAATAAAGTCGGGAAGTTTGAACGCCGCGAAGTACGGGTCTAGTGCCCCACCGCCACCAAACGTGGAAGCAAGCATGCGGTCGCGCACCAAGCCCAGCACCCGGCTCAAAATACCGGTTACCCCAATGACGATTGCTCCACCCAGAATAGTGGTGGAGAGTTTGGACCAGAGTTTCATCCACATACGTAGCTGCAGGATACGAAAAAACCGTACTTTATTCAAGTACGGTTGGCCCTTCCTCGAAAACGAGAAAGGGTGGATCGTAAAACGACCATATTCGGGGCAGAAGGGCGTACCCCTCCACTCCCCTTGCCCACCGATACCAGCCAAGTGATTCCGGGTTTACCGTCTATCCAGCCGGGAGAGAGTCCAGGTGAATGTCTAGCGAAACTGGGATCGTCGGTCGGTATGCGGTGGGCGGGGGCAGCGGAGACGCCTCGAGTATAGTCCTCCAGCTTCGGCTGGCAAGGATTTTACCAGACGAAGTTGGGGGCGGACGAAGATGCGCTTCGTCCGCCATTTTTAACTTTTCTGCCTACGACGATACGCGTGGAATGCCATTACCGAAGTTAGAACATGAACCATTGCGCACGCAATGTACATGTACCTCTAAAATTGTTTCATCGACGGATCAGCAAAG
>CAIPSZ010000086.1 GCA_903867845.1 Candidatus Kerfeldbacteria bacterium
ATTGCTTTGACGAGCTGGTCCTGAAGATTGCCCTGGTTAATAAATGGAATGGGGATGTAGCCACGTATTGCCGCAAAAGCAACGCCACCGAGAATGATGAGACCTCCTGCAACCGAAACGAGCAGGACAAGGTGGCGCATGGGCCAGGATTTGGTTTTTGGCTTCACGCTGGGATCAAAAGCACTCTGCATTTCGGCGCGCACGCTCTCTGTCGGGGTCGCCGTCGGCACTGGCGTTACAGGTGTAGAGCTTACGGGCGTCAGAATTTGCTGGATCTGATCCGGCTGCCAGCCCTGAGCGGTAAGTTGCTCCGAAATTTGCACATCAGAAAGACCCGTGGCACGTGCCTGGGTTACCCACTGCATAACCCCTTCGTATGCATTATCCATAGACTGATTTTTATTTTCGATACCTATATACTACCAGAATTTGCGCGTTTTGTCAAAGTTGATGCATAAAGAAAGCGCTCACTAGGAAGTGAGCGCAGGTGCTTTATTGTGCTTGTTACAGATGAAGCACACGGGATCGCCATTGGCTAAACGTCGAGCGACCGGGTTAAGCGTCTGGCAGCACGAGCAAACTTCGTGCGTGCTCACGTCGTTGTACCGTAGGCGGCCGTAGCATCTGGCACATGTTGGTTGGTTGTTCTTGCGGGAAACAATCCTGCCCTTCTTGCGGCAATGGACACAGCGTTCGTGCGATGCGGTATCCTGGACGAGTTCTCGCTGGTAACACTTGCTGCAGTACGGGACATTTTTTCTCCTCGCAACGATTTTCGTGAGTTCATGACACCCACCGCAGTACCCCTTCCTAATGGGTTGTTCTTTATGTTTTTCCCTTGCCTTGCACGTCGTACAAATTCGAATCCCCTTTTTCTTGTAGAGCGTGAGCGATTTTACTTCATGGCAGAGTGGGCATATTTCCGCCATTTCTTTCCTCCTTGATATAGAATGTTCCTTTTTCTACCCGCACGGTAGCAAAGTGAGCAGCGCTGTCAACTCTTTCCAATGTGCCCGGACTTGATTCCCAGTTCCCATTTGCTAGGCTAGGGGCGTCGCCTTAACCACTGCAATCTATGGAAGAACTCAAACGTCTCACGCGTTCCCGTACGAACCGCATGATCGCCGGCGTGTGCGGTGGTCTGGGTGAGTACTTCAGCCTTGATCCTGTGCTGTTTCGTATTCTCTTCATTGCCCTCACCATCTTGGGTGGAGCGGGCATTTTGCTCTACATCGTTCTCGTCCTCGTCATTCCAGAAGCTGGGCAGGATGGAACGAGAATGAACGTCGAGCACGTCGTTGAAGAGGTTAAGGATGGCGTGCAGCATACCGCGCAAGAGCTCAAGGCGAACCCGCGCTGGTTCGATAACCGTCGCAACCTGGTCGGCCTGTTCATTGTGCTAGTTGGCGCAATTGCCCTGCTCAACCAGTTCGCGCCATTCCGGTGGCTCTCCTGGAACATCTTCTGGCCTTTCGTCGTCATTGTGGTCGGCTTTGTAATTATGACGAAGCGCCACTAGCAGAGAGAGTTCAACCCACACCAACGTACTTGCGACAGCGGATGTACGTGAACTGGCGCTAAGCGTAGCTACCTGATATCCTCCTGGACGGGTGGGAGTTTCCACTCGTCCCTTTCGTCCCCTTCCCTATGCGCCTCCTCTGGACCTACCTGAAGCAGTACAAGAAGCTCCTCATTGGGGCCTTGGTTCTGGCGACCATCAACCAGGTATTTTCCCTTTTAGATCCACAAGTTACCCGGTTACTCATTGACCGTTACGCCACGAAGGTCAATGAGCTCACCCGTTCTGAGTTCGTCCATGGGGTCATTGTTCTTGTTCTCCTTTCCATGGGCGTGGCCTTAGTGTCACGTATTGCCAAGAACTTCCAAGACTACGTGGCGAACGTGGTTGTGCAGCGCTTGGGCGCTCGGCTGTACGCGCACAGCGTGAGCCATTCCTTCTCCCTGCCGTACGAAGCGTTTGAAGACCAACGTTCGGGCGAGCTCCTGCAGAAACTGCAGAAGGCCCGACTCGACGTGCAAGCGCTCATTACCAGCGCCATTAGCATACTCTTCTTCTCGTTAGTCGGCGTCATCTTTGTCATTATCTACGCGTTCACCGTGCACTGGAGCGTCGGGCTCGTATACACGCTCATGATTCCGGTCTTGGGCAGTGCCACGTTTTTCATCAGTCGGAAAATCAAAGCGGCGCAGACGCTCATCGTGAAAGAGATGGCATCCTTGTCAGGATCAACAACGGAAACACTTCGGAATGTAGAGCTCGTGAAAAGTCTGGGTTTGGAACAACAGGAAATCAATCGGTTGAATGCCACGAATAATAACATCTTGCAGCTGGAGCTGAAGAAAATCGTCATCATCCGCAAGTTCAGTTTTTTACAAGGCACGCTCATCAACACCTTGCGCGCCATCCTGCTCGTCCTGCTCTTCTACCTCATCTTCCAGCACCAGGTGACGCTTGGCCAGTACCTCACGCTCCTCCTCTACTCGTTCTTCATCTTCAACCCGCTCTCGGATTTGGGTACGGTGGCGCAGCAGTACCAGGAAGCCCGCGCGAGTATGGAGCAGTTGGAAAAGGTGCTGGATACCAAAGCCGAGGAAATGCCCAGCTCGCCAACCGCCGTAGGGAAGCTGCAGCACATTCGCTTTGACGGGGCGAGCTTCCAGTACGCGTCAGCCGTGCGACCCGCCGTGGAGAAGATCGATGTGGACATTCGCTCAGGCCAGACCGTGGCGTTTGTTGGACCATCAGGGTCGGGAAAGACCACACTCGTCAAACTTCTCGCAGGATTGTACCGTCCCTCGAACGGTACGCTGTGGTTCAACGACGTGGATAGCATGCAGCTTGACTACCGTCAGTTCCGCCAGCGTATTGGCTTGGTCTCCCAGGAGACCCAGCTTTTTGCCGGGACCATCCGGGAGAACCTCCTCTTCGTCCGGCCGAAAGCCACGGATGCGGAGTGCATGGCTGCCCTCGAAGCGGCAGCGGCTGGCACTATCCTCCAGCGGTCGTCCGGAGGTTTGGACACGCGCATTGGCGAAGGCGGCTTGAAGCTTTCGGGCGGTGAGCGCCAGCGCTTAGCCATCGCCCGCGCCTTGCTTCGCGACCCTGACTTGGTCATTTTTGACGAAGCCACGAGCAGCCTGGACAGCATTACCGAGCAAGCGATTACCGAGACTATTAAGGACATTACGGCCAAGAAACCACAGCTCATGACCGTCCTCGTCGCGCATCGGCTTTCCACCATTGCGCACGCTGATGTCATCTACGTGCTGGAGCGCGGGAAAATTGTTGAACACGGTAATCATGACGCCCTACTGAAAGAAGGTGGTTTGTATGCGGCCTTGTGGCGGCAGCAGAGCGGGACTGCTACATAGCCAGGCTTGCTTTTTTCCGGCGGCGCGTAACAATAGGAGAGTACAACTCTCCTTTTTCTACACGAGTTATGCGTCGACCATTCGCCTTCAGCCTTGTTGCGGTGTTTGCTGCCGCCGGAGCCACGCTCTCTGGGTACTTGAGCTACGTGAATTTGTGGGGGACGGGGTGTGAGAAGACCTTCATTACCTGCAGCGGCGGCACGACCGGCCCGGTGAAGATCTTCGGCTTGCCCAACTGCGTGTACGGGTTCGCCATGTTCTTCGCCGTGTTCGTCCTGGCGCTCATTCTCATTGCCCGGGAGAACCGGAAAGTTCAGACAATCGTCTTCGTACTAAGTATTATTGGCACACTCTTTGCGCTCTACTTGTC
>CAIPSZ010000087.1 GCA_903867845.1 Candidatus Kerfeldbacteria bacterium
CGCCGTTCTTCGAGATTCATTCGCTCGGGAACCTACGTACCCGATTCGCTTCGACTACCCAGGAAACGCCGCATCGCACCCTGATCATTGGTTGCGTACCGCTTTTCTCCAAGCTCGGGCACCCGGATGTTTACCTTGGCATCGTGCCGTGTCCAGAACTTGCGATGCAAGCTGTGGCAGCAACCGAATGGCAGTTCACGAGTGTCATAAACTCCGCACGACGCGAAACCGATAATCTCGGCAGGCAACTCTACGACAGGCTGAGTTCACGCATGCTCTTCCACGACTAACGTGTGCCACGCATAACGAATAACCGTCAGGTCCTTACCTGACGGTTTTATTGTCCTGCCGCACCGCCAATTTTCCAGGTAAACCGGTTGACTGTTGGTTTCATGGGAGTAGTATACCAGAAAAGCACACAACTACCTGAACAGGAGGAAATATGCCAGGTAAAGTTCTGATCGTTGCACCCCCGCCCGGCGAAGCACCCGATTGGGTACGCCAAGCCTGGGTTGGCCTTGAACTCCCCTTCGAAAACCCAACTCCCGGTGGTTATGTTGGCGGAGTACTCAGCAAAAAACCAACTGGACGTAATGGGTTCCACGTACCGCCCCAAACCGCTATCGCTATTCTTAAGAACAAAGATTCCAGAGCAGCTGCTTGGTGGTTAGAGCATGTCGACATTGCTCATATGGACGCATTCGTCTTCGATCCAGTCGCTTGCAAAGTCCTCGATTAGTCGGTTCTGAAACCTACACGTTCCCGAAATGGGATCCATGGGAGTAGCTATGTTGGGCGGCTACTCTCTTTTTTATAACCCAACCGCTGCTCGTATGCGTTGTATTTCCTGTTCAACTAACGGTCCATCGTACTCGCCAGCGTGCGCGGACGTCCCTTCGTAGCTCGCCTTCTTTGCATCCAGGTGCAAATTGACGCGAATCACATCACCGCGAATATCCACGTACACGTGGTAGCGCGGGAACTGCCCCCCGCTGACGCGCTTGCCAAAACTCCCATTGCGCTCGGCGTGGTAGCCCAGGCGCGAGAAAAAGACGGTCACATTCCCCAAGCTTGCCAGTGGCAGGTCCAGCGTCATGCCGAGCCGAAGGTTAAACGAGCATCGAGAATGGTTGCGCCAAGGTGTGTGACGAGCACGGGATTGCAGTCAATCGCTTTCACTTCCGGGTGTTCGGCAAGGAAACGGCTAAGCTTGCTCACGAGTAGTGCGAGCGCATCAACATTAAAGGTATGTCCGCGGCTGCCAGAAAGGATTCGCCACAGTGCGGTTCGCTCAAGCAACGTTCGAGCATCAGTTGTGGTAAGCGGAGCGCAGGCATACGACGTGCTCCGAATCGCTTCCACGTAGATTCCGCCAAAACCGACGAGCACGACTGGCCCGAATTGCGGATCCTGCAAGCCACCCAAAAATACTTCGACGCCATTTGATCGTTGATCTTGCAGAATGATATGGCCGTCACCCTTCTTGAGTAGACGAGCAAACGTTCTCTGAAAACGCTTGAACGCAACCTTTACCATCTTCGGCGTGTGCAAATCGGTGAGCACGGCATGCTGGTCGGTCTTGTGAACGATTTTCGGGCTGTCCAACTTCATGACCACGGGGTAGTGTAATCGTTCTGCGACCTTCACTGCTTGCGCAGAACTCTTCACCACGTACGACGGCAACACGATAATCCCCCCTGTTCCAAGTACCTTTCGGGCTCGCTCACCCACAACAACCGACGTATCGCGTAAAGAGTTACTCGGCTTGAGTAGAGGGCGAATTGGCAAACCGCTCGATCGCGTGCCAGCGACGAGCGCGTTCGCCGCGCGAATCGCGAGCTCGGGGTAGTCAAACGCTGGAACGCCAGCTTTGCGTAGCGTAGCAACTGCCTTTGCCACGTTCGGCCCACCGACAAAGGAGACGAGGATGGGTTTCTTGGTGCGACGCGTTTCAGTAATGATTGCCTTTGCCACTGCTGCGCTGCGCGTCGTCAGTTGATCCGTGAGAATGCTCACTACCACATCCACGTTCGCATCGGCCGTAAGCACCTGCAGTCCTTTGGCATACCGCGCCGGTGGGGCATCCCCAATCACATCAACCGGATTGTGCACTGCAGCGGCTGGTGGCAACACACGTTGGAGTGTGCTTGTCGTTTTTGGCGTCAGTGTAGCCAGCGTGAGTGCAGTTCCAGCAATCGCATCCGTTGCGAGAATACCCGGTCCGCCCGCATTCGTCAGAATGCCCAAGCGATTCCCCTTTGGTCGCAGTGCGTTACTGCAGGCCACTGCAAAGGCAAACCAGTCTTCGATTGTGGTCACGGTAATGCATCCAGCCTGCTGCAGCAGTGCATCGGTCACCGCACTACTCCCCGCCAGGGCGCCGGTGTGCGACTGCGCAGCTTTTGCGGCAGCGTCACTACGGCCAGCACGGAGAATGATAATTGGTTTTGTTGCGGCAACCCGTTGTGCGGTCTCGAGGAAACGCCGACCTTCACGCAGGTCTTCCAAGTAGAAAAGAATGACTTTCGTACCTGGATCTGCATCAATAGCTTCCAAGAGATCAGAAGCATTTAGCACCGCTTTGTTCCCCAGGCTCACCACCGAACGAAAGCCAAGGTGACGCCCCGCTGCCCAATCCATGTCAGCAACCGCAATGGCGCCAGACTGTGAGAGAATGCTCACACTTCCCGCTAACGGCATACCCTGGCCAAACGACGCGTTGAGCTTGAGATGCGGGAGAACGATGCCCAAGCAATTCGGGCCAAGCAGCGGCAAACGGCCGCGTTTCGCAATTACGGCCACTTTCTCTTCCAGCGCTTTCCCCTGCTTCCCCGTTTCTCCAAAACCGGCGCTAATGACAATGGCGCTTCGCGCTTTGGCGCGTACCGCATCTGCAATGACCACTGGAACGACTGCGGCGGGGGTAACCACGATGACCAGGTCCACGCGTTGCGGGAGTGCTTGCAGGTTTGGGTACGCGCGCTTCCCTTCTATACGTTTCGCTTTGGGGTTTACGGCAAAGACTTTCCCGCGGTAACCAAAGGCTGTGCAGTTGCGGTAAATGACATTCCCGAGTTTGGTTCGCTCCCGGGATGCACCGACAATTGCAATAGATTTTGGATTGAGGAGTGGTCGAAGATCCATAGTCCAAGTATAGCGCAAAAAGAGGGAGAACCGAGTTCTCCCCCATAAAGGTCAGATGATATCGGCAAGTGTGGCAAGATTGTGCACCGGCTTCCAGTCACTCGTCGCCGCTGCAGCACGTTTGAACGTCCATCCCCCTTGCGCTTTGCGGATGATGAAGGTGTCAGCGTCTGTGGCCCGACTCGTGCCGGGTTTGCCGCCGTGCCGAGCGCAGAGTGCCGGAATGAGCACGCTGATGGCGGTTACTTCCTCTCTCGTTGGTTCTTCAGAATCAAATGCTATGGCCAAGTATGGCTTTTTCGTACCATCGACAAACTGCTCGATACGTTCACTCGAAACAGTGAACTTTGGGCAGCCAAACTCACAAAGCATTGAAAAAGTGTCTCTCACCGTAGCCTCCTTGCAATGTTGATTGTTTATGAACTTTCGCCAAACCTACCACACGTCCCTTCGTGTGGTCAATGAAAAAGAGGAGCTCAGCGTAGTATGAACCTACACCTTCGCTCCTCAGGGCACCTAGTACAGTGCTGACCGTACATCGGACAAGGTTCGCGTGTTCGGCGACCACATGGGCCCAACATCCCAGGTCAAGCGGCGGTATGCCCAGCAGCCATTCACTTTTCGGATGGCTACTGTGTTCGCGCCAAGTGCGCTAACTGCATCCGGTGCACACCCGAACTTTGTCGTAATGTACTCCCGAATTTCTTTGATTTCCTCAATCTCTTCAACAGTGGGTTCTTCGGAAGACTCGTGGAGCGCAATGAGCGGCATCGTGAAGAAGCCATGAACGATTAACGATCCGTTCAAACCTCCTTCTTGTATCGGGCACCCAGCTGTGGCCAGCTTTTCAATAACTGCTGCGTTCATTCTTCAACCTCATCGCTAAACGTTTCTGTGTAACACAAGAGCCTACTGGAATGAGACAGTATAGTCAAGACCTTTTACCCAGCGTTCACGCCATCCTTCAATTTGATGGTTTTCTTGCACGCGTTCGCCACCTCCATATTGTGCGTGACCATCAAGAACGTCTGGTTGTTCTCGCGGTTGAGCTTCTTCAAGAGTTCAATAATTTCTAACGACGTCGCGCTATCGAGTTCGCCCGTTGGCTCGTCTGCCAGGATAATTGCAGGCTTGTTCATGAGCGCCCGCGCAATTGCCACGCGCTGCTGCTGCCCACCCGAGAGTTCATTCGGTTTGTGATCCATACGGTCGCTCAGGCTCATGAGTTTCAGTAATTCCATGGCGCGTGCCTTCCGCTGCTTCATCGTCATCCCACCGTACTTACCGGCCTGCATCACGTTCTCCAGCGCGGTCTGGGTGGGAATGAGATTAAAGCCTTGAAAAATGAAACCGAGCTTTTTGGCGCGAACGCTATTCGCTTCTTTACTCTTCATCTTCATCACGTCAATGCCATCCAGCATGTACGCACCGGAATCAGGCGTATCCAGCAACCCCAAAATGTGCAGGAGTGTCGACTTGCCGCAGCCGGACGGACCAATGATCGCGGAGAAGTCTCCTTCCTGCACGTCAATGGAAACACCGCGGAGGGCGTGGACGGTATTCGTCTTGGTAAGCTGGTAACACTTCTTCAAGTTGGTGGCGTGGATGAGGGTCTTTGGCATAGGGGTATTAGAGTTCGCGAATGGCGTCCACCACTTTCATGCGTGACGCGCGGAGTGCGGGAATTAATCCTGCCAGCACCCCTAGGACAAAGGAGAACGCGACGACGCCGATCATGAATGTCGGGTTCAGCAGGAAAATTTCCGCACCACTGGCTGCCGTCTTGTGGTTGATGAACAGGATGGCGACGACACCAATGCCGAGGCCGACGAGCCCACCAACAATGCCGATGACTCCCGCTTCCAGGGTGTAGTCCCACGCAATGGAACGGTTCGACGCGCCAATGGCTTTCTTAATGCCAATCTCCCGCTTCCGCTCCGAGATGGACATGATCATGGTGTTAATGATGGAGAACCCACCGACGATGAGCGCGATGACTGCACTGCCAAGGATGATGGCGTTGAAAATTGCTGACGCATTATCAATTTGCTCACCCAGCTTCGTTGGGGAGAGCACGATGACGTCGTTCTTGAACTGGTCCTTAATGCGGTTTGCGACAGTCTCGGAATCCTGCCCATCTTTCCAGGACACGGCGGCTTCTTGCGACAGGTCTTCCACCTTGAACGCTTTCGCTTGGAGGAGTTGCGTTCGCGTTGCTGCCGGAAGCTTGGCCAGGTCGGCAGCGGAAATGTTCGCCGCTGCAGTAGACTGCTCCACGAGGGATTTTAGGAATGGCGTGGAGTCAATGAGGAGCTGGCGGGCGGCAGCAATGGGCATGAACACGTACTGATCTGGGCCAGTGAGCGTCTGATCCAGCACACCAATAACGGTGAAATCTTTGCCGCGAATTTTCATGGTGTCATTCACTTTGAGCTTTTGGTCCGCAGCGACCGTATAGCCAATGGCGACGGCATTTGCCGCATCCCCTTTCTCGAGCATGTGCCCTTCTTTCATTTGCATGGTGGTCCAATTCCGGTTCTTGTACGCCGACTCTAGGTCCATACCTTGGATGGAAGCTTGCTGGCCTATGCCACCGCCCGTTGGGTTATTCGGGTCTGGTTCAACGAGCGGAAGCGAAACCCCGCCAGCAACGGCTTGGACGCCGTCCACCTTCGCAATCTTGTTAATCGTATCCAGTGGCAGGAATGCTCCTGCTGAATCGCCGAAGCTTGAACCCTTCGGAATAACCGTAATTTGGCCAGTGATGTAGCGCTTGCCACCGCCAATGATCTTATTGAAACGCAAGGCCATGGAACCCATGACGGTGAACGCGAAAATACCAACCGTAATGCCAGTGATTGTGAGTATGGTACGGCCTTTACGTCGGAGCATGTTTCGGAAGATTTCCATCATAGCGTACGCAAAAAAGTGAGCGAGTGTATCGCGTCCCTAGTATGTCGTACCGGGTGAAAGAGTCAAGCGGCTTGGAGCAGCGTGACGATTTCCTGTGCCATTTCCTCATGCCGCTTCTCGTCGAGCATGATCCCGTTGACGATGTTCCGGTCAACCGCATCGGTCACGAACGGAAGGAGCGTTTTATACATCCGCCCAGCCTCCCGTTCGATGGAGGCGAGTTCAGTGAAGCGGACGATGAGTGCTTCGCGGTCTTGGGTCATACTAGTACTTCTCGGCGAGCGCGAGGAGGAGTGTTCGGTGGCGTTCCGAATCAGCTTTCATCTTTGTCAGAATGCGCACAATTCTCTCGCTTACGGTTTTGGGCAGATCTTTAAACTCCTGCATGCCTTGAATGTCCGCCGCGAGAACGTGAATGACATCCTCCTCGAAGACGATGCCGGCTTTTATCTTGTCATCCTGCTTCTCCATAGTACCCATGGTATACCGTTGACGACTACGTGAACAGCGCGCCAATGGATGCAATGGCAACAATGCCCATGGCAATTGTGGTGAACCAGCCAATGCGCGTGACCCAGGGTCGGTTCACGTACGCACCCATGAGGCTTTGCTTGCTACTCAACCGCACGATGAAGTACATCATGACCGGCGCGACCATGCCGTTGAGCACTGCTGCGGCAACCAGTGCTTGGATGGGGTTGAGCCCCACGAAATTCAGGAAGAAGCCAACGACCATGGCCACGGCAATGACCCCGTAGAATGCGTACGCACTCTTCAGCTTGCGGTACAGCCCTTCCTTCCAGCGGAAACTCTCGGCAATGGCGTACGCAGCGGAACCCGCGAGAACCGGAATCGCGAGCATGCCAATGCCGACGATGCCAATGGTGAAGAGGAGGAAGGCACCTTGCCCAGCGAGTGGTTGCAGGGCTTGCGCCGCTTCCGCGGCAGACTGGATGTTCGTCAATCCAGCAGCATGGAGCACCGCACCACCGGTGAGGATGATGAAGAACGTGACGAGGTTGGAGAAGAACATCCCGGTCCAGTTGTCGATGCGCATTTGCCGAATGTGCAGCGGTGACGCATCTCGCTGTCGCAAGGTCACGGTCTTCTTCCCCTCGGTAATTTCCTGCTCCACTTCTTGCGACGTTTGCCAGAAGAAGAGGTAGGGTGATATGGTCGTCCCCAAAATGGCGCATACCAGTAGGATTTGTGACTTTGTGAAGTGCAGGCTCGGGATGACCATTGCCTTCAGCACCTCGCCCCAGTGGACGTTTGGAATGACGAACGCGGTGAGCACGTACGCGAGCAAGACGAGTGCCAGCCACTTCAGGATCTTCGCGTAGCGCTGGTACGAGACGAACACCTGCAGGATGAGCGAGAGTGCGGTGAAGCCAATGAGGAGTAGGCCGAATGGGAAACCGGGGGCGAGGAGTTGCGTTGCACGGGCCATGATGCCCAGGTCGGCGCCGATGTTGAACACGTTCGCACCGAAGAGCAGGATGGTGCACACGTAGAGGACGATGCGCGGGTAGTTCGTGCGAATGTTCGCCGCCAATCCCCTGCCCGTGACCAAGCCGATGCGTGCGCACATTTCCTGCACCGTGGCCATGAGCGGGAACGTGAAGAGCGCTAGCCACAGTAGCTGGAAACCGTACTGGCTCCCCGTCTGCGAGTACGTGGCGATGCCCGACGGGTCGTCGTCAGCTGCGCCCGTGGTCAGCCCTGGGCCCAGCATGTGCCAGAACTTCCCAATGCGACGGAGCGGCGACTGCTTGCGCGCGAGCTGGTGGATGGGTGCACCGTACGTTTCCGCATTCATCGGTTTGGTTGCTTTTCCTCTAGCCATAGGTTAGTCAACGACAACGGCCATGTCATCCAGCATCCCCCAATTCGCAAGGAAGGCGGCTTTGGTGAAACGGCGTTCACCG
>CAIPSZ010000088.1 GCA_903867845.1 Candidatus Kerfeldbacteria bacterium
CCTACTCCATCGTGCTAACGTTACTGATCATTTTAGCTTTATCCTGTCAAAAGACCTGTTTTATATTTATTCCATATACGTATTGAAGTTTAATCGGGGAATGTATATTTCTCCCTCAAACTGCCGAATCGCAGATCCAACATCATCTACGACCCAGTACCAGCTCGTTTCGTGCTCACAGTTTCGCCCGACGCGCACTCGCGCATCGGGGATTCACGGAAATAGCGGAGCTTTTGTCGGTCACGACAAACGAAGCTCGGCGTGCGAAACGAGCTGGAGCGGGTGATGGGATTCGCACCCACGGCCTCTTCCTTGGCAAGGAAGCGTTCTACTGCTGAACTACACCCGCGTATGTAATTGTCATGACCTGTGGAGGCGACGGCGGGAATTGCACCCGCGCATAGAGGTTTTGCAGACCTCTGCCTTACTGCTTGGCTACGTCGCCCAAGTGCCGTCGCGCAATTCAGGTACGCCTCATGCTACCAGAAGGTTTCTGGGCAAGCAATCCCCTAGCTAGCATCTACCCCAACCGCCTTCTGGATGGTTAGGAACCCATCTCGCTTGAGGAGGAAGAGCAGGCGTTTGTTGATTGTTCGGATGGTTGCCGGCCCACCAAAGATGAACCCAGTAATGAGTTGGACGAGACTAGCGCCGGCGCGAATTTTTTCGTACGCGTGGTCGCCGGTGAAAATACCACCTACACCGATGATTGTCATTCGTCCTTTCGTTTTCCCATAGACGTAGCGGATGAGTTCGGTCGAGAGGGTACGTGTTGGCTTGCCAGAAATACCACCCGGCCAGCTGAGGTTATGGTCTTCAGGGTAGTCCAGCAGGGCGTGCCCGCGCGCTTTGTCTTTTACCAAGTTGCCAATGACCAAGCCTTGGAGCTCGTACTGCTGCACCAGGCCGAGGACACGATCGAGTTTTCCTCGCTCAATATCAGGATTGATCTTGAGGTAGGTTGGTTTGCGGATGTCGTGCTGTTTGCGCGCTTCAACGAGTGCCTTTAGTAGCGGTTCGAGGGCTTTAGGTTCACTGAACGGCGTTCCATCTGCCGTATTCGGGCAGGAAAGATTAATCGTTGCGTACTGTCCAAGATTTTTCGTACGGACGTACACCTTCACGTAGTCGGCAATAGCCGTATCACCGAAGCAGTCGGGCAAGTTGGATTTCGCGACGGAAATCCCGTACGGCATCAACACATGCGAGCGCTCAAGTCGTTGCGATACCGCCTCTACGCCCTGGCTTTTCAAACCGTAGTTCACCACGAGCGCATCATTTCGGACCAAGCGTCTGGCCCAGGGCTTTGGGTTTCCCGGGTACGGACGGCCAGTTATCGAGCCAATCTCCGCAAAGCCAAAACCAAAGGTTTCCTCGAAGTGAAGGAATTGCCCGTCTTTATCAAACCCGGCAGAGAGGCCAACGGGGTTTTGGTACGCCACACCATCCACAGTAGTCTGCAGCACTGGGTCATCAACCCGGAGGCCGGCGCGGATAGCGTGGCCCACGCCGGGGATTCGCGCCGCCCACTCCGAGCCATGCGCCACGATGGGGTGGATGGTATCTGGAGGAATGGTATACAGAATTGGCCGGAGAAAGCGACGGTAGAGCATGTAAGTGGATTGTGACGTACGCGAGCATTTATGGCAATGCAAAACGAGAAGATAGATCGGAAGAGCACACGTCTGAACTCC
>CAIPSZ010000089.1 GCA_903867845.1 Candidatus Kerfeldbacteria bacterium
AGACTGCCGACATCATCATGCTGAAGAAGAGCATGCACAGTTTGAAAGATGGCGTCATCGAAGGGCGCAAGACGTTCCGCAACACACTCAAGTACATCCTCATGGGCATGAGTTCGAACTTCGGGAACATGTTTTCCATGATGATTGCGTCAATCTTCCTGCCATTCTTACCCATGCTCCCGACCCAAGTACTCCTCAACAACTTCTTGTACGACACGTCGCAACTCAGCCTCTCCTCGGACCACGTTGACGATGAAGATGTCGTCCGCCCCACTGCATTCAGCATCAAGTTCATCCGCAAGTATATGTTCACCTTTGGCCCCATCAGCTCGCTCTTTGACTTCGTAACGTTTGGCTTCATGTACATGCTGTACCGGCATTCCGAGCACCAGTTCCAGACCGGGTGGTTCATCGAGTCGATTGCCACCCAAGTGCTCGTCATCTACGTCATTCGGACCCGGAAAATTCCGTTCTTCCAGAGCCGGCCGAGCCGACTCCTCCTGCTGAACACGCTCATAGCCGTAGCGGTGGCCTGGATTATCCCAGTTCTCCCGCTGGGGCGCTTCTTCAACTTCCAACCGCTCCCGCTCCTCATCTACGGCGCGTTCATTGGCATCGTCCTCATCTATCTCCTCTTAGTTGAAGCCGTGAAACGACGGTTCTACCACCATGCCCAAGAAGCCTGAAACCCACGCTGATATTACTCGTATGGTCCGTGACGGGTACGACCGTATTGCCGGGCGGTACTTAGCCAGCCGATCACTTGATCATGATGTCCCACACCTTACGGCGTTCGTTGATGGTTTGCCCATTGGCGCCCGCGTGTTCGACCTGGGTTGTGGCTGTGGGTGGCCAGTGAGTGCGTGGTTGAGTCACAATGGCTACCGTGTCACCGGTCTGGACCTTTCACCCGTGCAAGTGCGCTTGGCCCGCGAGCAAGTGCCGGGTGCGTACTTTGCGGTGCGGGATGCGTGCACGCTCCAGCCAAACGAGTACACGGCCGACGGGATTGTGAGTACGAACACCTTCTTCCACATTCCGCGCGTACTTCAGCCAAAGATTCTCGCCGTCCTTCGGTCGTTCTTGCCAGAGGGTGGTCCACTCCTCATTACCTTCGGCACCACACCGTGGGAGGGTGTGGAGGAGAGTATTAGTGGCGTGCCCATGTACTGGAGCCAGCAGGATGCAATCACCAACCGCCGCATGGTGGAGGCAGCGGGTTTTGATATCTCGGCGGATCGGATTGATTCGTCACTCCCACTCCCAGCGCAGGTCATCCACGCGCGGGCACGAGCAAAGAAATAGTACATAAAGTCTCCGTTGACAAGCAGCGGAGGATGGTTTAGGTTGAGGTATTCCCAAAGACAAAACAAGGAGGTTTTTTGGCAAAGGAATGTATAAAGTGTGACGGCAAAGGTACGAGACGCAGCCTGTGGCTTGTCACTGCCAGTGATTGCAAATGGTGTAACGGTACCGGTGAGGAGCCCGAACAACCACCAGCATGTAGATTCTCGCTTCTCAACTTCAGCAACCAAAAGTTGTCTGAAAAAAATCAAACACTTAGTTCCTAAGTTCCCTCGCTCCTCGTGCCGGACCACCTGCGTGGTCCGGCTTTTGTATAGAAAAAACTGGGTGTGTGCCCAGTTTTTCATCTCACTGTAAAGCTTACATCCGTTTCTCTTCGAACCGGAACGTGATGACGGCAAGGGCAACGAGCACGACTGCCCAGCCAAAGACCCAAGCCAGGTCGCCTCGGATTGCGGTAAAGCTAGCCCCATTGCCGACGAGTTCACGCATGGCATGGGCGAACGGTTGCAATGGAAGGTACGTCACCACGTGCTGGAGCCACACTGGCATGCTCGTGGTTGGGAAGAAAATCCCCGAGAGGAAGAGCATGGGGAAGACGATGACGTTCGCAATAGCAGGGACGGCATCGACGGTCTTCGACAAGCCCGAAATTGTGAAGCCGAGGCCCAGGAACATGATGCCGCCGAGTAGGACGGTGAGGAGGATGAGCAGGGGATTTCCGTACACGTGCGATTTAAATATGAGTACGCCAACGCCGAGCAGGATGGCTGCCTGTGTAACCGCGACGATGAGGCGGGTGATGACCTGGGATGCGACAAAGTCTTGGGGTTTCATGGGCGTGGCGAGCAAGCGCTTGAGAATACCCTTCTCCTTGTAGTCCGTGAAGACGAACGCGACCGAGAAGACAGCCATCTGCATGATAGACATGGCGACAATGCCAGGCAGGAGGAAGTCGATATACCGGACTTTCTTGGCGTTGATGGACTGTACGTCGAGGGTGAAGAGCGTTGGCGCCTTGGTAATCTGCAGCGTGGTCTTGTCAGAGGGTAGGGTCAGAGGCACCT
>CAIPSZ010000090.1 GCA_903867845.1 Candidatus Kerfeldbacteria bacterium
GATGGCCGCCCTATCCTTGTTCCGCGGTACCACGCCGGCCACCGCGACCGAACTGCGATAGCAGAGCACACTAAGAAGATGCTTGATGATGGAGTGATTCGAAAGTCAATGAGTGCGTGGTCGGCTCCTGTGGTAATGGTTCCCAAAAAGGACGGAAAGCTGCGGTTTTGCGTTGACTACCGAAAGTTGAACGCCATCACAAAAAAGGACGTATATCCTTTGCCGCGAATCGACGACCTGCTGAGTGCGACACAGAACGCTCGCTACTTCAGCGCGTTAGACATCACGTGGGGCTACTGGAACATCCCAATCCGCGAAGAAGACAGGCAGAAGACCGCATTTCGGACGCACGAAGGCTTGTGGGAGTTTATCCGCATGCCGTTCTGCTTGACGAACGCCCCCGCGACGTTCCAACGTCTGATGGATGCCGTCACTCGAGGCATGAGCTGGGTCTCCACGCTTGTGTATCTTGATGACATTTTGGTTTTCTCGGCCACTTTTGACGAGCACCTCGAACACCTCCAAGAGCTCTTCGAGCGTTTGCGTGAGGCAAATTTAAAGTTGCGCGCCGCAAAGTGCTCCTTCTGTCAGCGCGAAACGCCATACCTTGGCCACGTGATCACTAGCGACGGGTTCATTAAAATGGATCCCAAGAAGGTCGAAGCAGTCCGTACCTTTCCCGTGCCAAAAATCCTGAAAGAGCTCCAACGGTTCTTGGGCCTGACGGGTTATTGCCGTCACTTCATTCATCGTTACGCCGCTATTTCTGCACCGCTCTCTGATATGACGGTGGCGGGTACGAAAATTGACTTCTCTGGGGAAGAGGCCAGGAACGCGTTCAACGAGTTAAAGAAACGGCTCGTGGAGGCTCCAGTCCTACGGCGGCCAGACTACTCCAAACCATTCGTGTTGCAAACCGATGCCTGTGGCATTGCCGTCGCCGCCGTTCTGTCTCAACGAGATGGCCAAGGACGCGAGTACGCAATTGGGTACGGCAGTAAAAAACTGACACCCGCTCAGAAGAAATGGGACACGCGTACACAAGAAGCATTTGCCACGCTGTGGGGTTGCGAATTCTTCCGGCACTACGTGCTTGGGACACACTTCGAGCTGGAGACCGACCACGAGTCTTTGCGGCTTCTCAACAACCCCGCGAGCACTGGCAAGATGGCGAGATGGGCCATCCGGATGTCGGAGTTTCGCTTCACACCGCGGTACCGGCCTGGCCGGCTCCATGTGAACGTTGACGCCCTCTACCGAGTAGATAATGCTCCAGATGGCATGGACGTCGACTTCTACATTCCCACCTACGGCGATGGGCGCCCGACCATGTTGCTACGTCCTTCGTCGATTATGGTATTGCAAGCTACTTCGGGCTCCGCGACTGCGCCGGTGGCCGCAGTTGAGGTTCCGACCCCGGCCCCGATCACAATCTTCGATGATGAGGCGTACCGACAACAGTTTGCACACGATCAAGAAGACGACCTCGAGCTTGGGTTGATTCTGCGAATGCTCCGCGGCGAGGCTCGTCGCGAAATTGCAAACGACGAACCGCGGGAGCATTTAACTGCTGCTCGCCACGCACAAAGCATGTCCATAGAAAACGGTCTTCTTGTTCGCAACGTTTTACGCACTGTAAATATCCACGGGACTCGCACGGTAGTGGA
>CAIPSZ010000091.1 GCA_903867845.1 Candidatus Kerfeldbacteria bacterium
CGACCTCACGGTTCGCCGTACTCATGGTAAGTTACGTTGATGCCACGCCCTTCCTGGCGGGAGGGAATTACCACCCTGTCTCGGTCTCGAGACCTCGACTCCGGGGCGCTTCCGATGGGTCGCGCCCGCCTTCGGCTCCCTCCTCAACCGAGGAGGGCATTTTCACACAAACTCCTCCCCTCTCGGAGGGGAGGGTAGGGAGGGGTCTAGTTTTGAGACTGGCATTTTCTTACAATACCACCCCGCCCTTCGACTCGCTGCTACTCGCTCAGGGCACCCCTCCTTCGTAAAGAGGGGATGTACATCCTATATTCAAACAACGCGGAAGTCATCCAGCGGTGGTAGAATTGAGGCATTCCCCATCGTATCTTCAGGAATAATTCAACAAGCAAAATGTAGTATGTACGTATGAAGAAAATTCTCCTCACCCTCTTTGTGATCGCCACCTTTGGTGCGTACGCGCTTTCCTTGCGCCAACGTGCGGTTGGGACAGGCTCTATTGGGAATACGAACAGTGCAACCATCACTCCCCCTTCCACCGCAGGGAAGTATAAAAACGGGACGTACACGGGTTCGGTTGCGGACGCGTTCTACGGCAATATCCAGGTGAAAGTGACTATAGCGAATGGAAACATTTCTGACGTGCAGTTCCTGCAGTACCCCAGCGACCGAAGTAATTCGGTCCGGATCAACACCGCAGCCATGCCCATCCTGAAACAAGAGGCGATTCAAGTGCAGACCGCGAGCGTGGACATTGTTTCGGGCGCTACGGCATCCAGCCAAGCCTTCCAGCAATCTCTTGGCGCCGCCTTACAGCAAGCCGCGTAACCATGCGCGTAACCCGTTCGACCATGGGCATGCCGGTTACGGTCGAAATTGTTGACCCCAACGTGACGGATGAAATGATTGACCAAGCCTTCACCTACTTCCAGTATGTGGATGAAACCTTTAGTCCGTTCAAAGACACCAGCGAAGTTTCTCGGTTCAACCGCGGCGAGCTTACACCCACAACCGTCAGCGAAAACTTTCAAACCATCCTACGGCTCGCAGAACAGACCAAACGCCAGTCACATGGTTTTTTTGACATGGGTACGCCACCGCACTGCAACCCCTCCGGTATTGTGAAAGGCTGGGCAATTTTCAATGTCGCCGAACAGCTCAAAGCAGCGGGTTGGAAAAACTTCTACGTGGATGCCGGTGGCGACATCCAGGCACACGGTTTGAGCAGCGACGGCAAGCTCTGGCGCGTGGGGATTCGCAACCCGTTCAACCTCAAGGAAAATGTGAAAATCATTACTCCTGGAGAACATGGTGTGGCCACGTCAGGCACGTACGAACGGGGGCAACACATCTACAACCCGCATAATCCTGCCAAGCACATTGAGGAAATTGTGAGCCTGACCGTGATTGGCCCGAACGTGTACGACGCTGACCGCTTTGCTACGGCAGCCTTTGCCATGGGCGCCAAGGGCATTCACTTCATCGAGCAGCTGCCTGGCTACGACGGGTATATGATTGATCGAGCCGGCGTTGCTACGGCCACCAGCAACTTCCACACCTACGTCGTCACCTAAGCTATGAATAACCTCGACCGATTCCTGAACCGCATTACCATGTACCGCCTCACGCTGTACGTGCTCATCGGCCAACTCCTGGCCGGGTTCATCCTAGCGCTCTTCCATCGCTTGCCCTTCAGCGGGATGGATTTGGCAATCGAAGTGGTCATCCTGCTCGTTGTCTGCTGGGTGGCGAACTGGGTGTTTGCCAAGACCTTCAAGACCGTAGCGAACGTGGAGTCGGTATACATTACAGCACTCATCCTGGCGCTCATCATCACGCCGAATTTGGAACGACCCGGACTCTTCCTGCTGGGCTGGGCCGGCGTGTGGGCCATTGCCTCGAAATTCATGTTCACCCAACGCGGCAAGCACATCTTCAACCCGGCCGCGATTGGCGTGGTCATCACCGCGCTGTTCATTCACCAGGCGGCCAGCTGGTGGGTGGGCAATGCCGTCATGCTGCCGTCCGTGCTCATCGGCGGGGCGCTCATTGTGCGGAAGATTCGACGCTTTGACTTGGTTGCAGCCGGCATTGGCGCGGGCCTAGTGACGATTATGGTCCTGGGCTTGCTTAACCACGGCAGCTTCAGCGACTTGCTCCAGAAGGCACTCATCACCTCGCCCTTGGTGTTCTTTGCCACGGTCATGCTCACCGAGCCACGGACGTCGCCTGCGTTCCACAAGCAACAGGTTGTGTACGGCCTGCTGGCGGGCGTACTCTTCGCACCCCAGCTACACCTGGGCAAGCTGTACGCCACGCCCGAACTCGCCTTAGTCATAGCGAACGTCTACGCCTTTGCCGTGAGCCCCAAACTCAAACTCACGCTCACGCTCAAGCAGAAAATTCAGCTCGCCCCAGATATTTTTGACTTCATCTTCACCTCACCTCGGCCACTTGGCTTCACCCCCGGCCAGTACTTGGAGTGGACCTTGGCCGTACCCAAGGGCGATCGCCGCGGGAACCGCCGCTACTTTACCATTGCCTCCTCGCCCACCGAGCACGACATCCGGATGGGCGTACGGTTCTACCCCAAGCCCAGTCGGTTCAAGCAGCAATTGGTCAACCTCCAGCCCGGCCAGACCATTATCGCGTCGCACTTGGCCGGCTCGTTCACCTTGCCCAAAGACCCGAACCAGAAACTCGCCTTCATTGCGGGTGGCATTGGCATAACCCCGTTCCGGAGCATGGTGAAGTACCTGCTGGATACGAACCAGAAACGAGACATGGTCTTGCTCTACAGCAACAAGCTCATGTCGGATATCGTGTACGTTGACGTGTTCCGTGAGGCGCAGCGCGTGGGCTTGCACACGGTGTACACGCTCACCGACACCGCCAACGTCCCGCCGAACTGGGGTGGCAAAGTCGGCCCGATCACGCCCGAGCTCATCAAGCAAGCTATCCCCGACTTCTACCAACGCGTCTTCTACCTCTCTGGTCCGCAGGCCATGGTCACAGCGTTCGAGCGCGAACTCAAAACCATGGGCGCGCCGCGCGCGAACATCAAGACTGACTACTTCCCGGGGTTTGCCTAACTTTCCCGCAGCTTCCAAATTACTCCCAAATAGGTGTATGCTTTTTGCATCTCGAAACTAACGAATGACACTATGAGTAAACGTGCGCTCTTGGGCGTGACCATTGGTAGCATTGCCTTTGGCATCGCCGGCATTGCCTTTGCCGCATCGGCGACAAAGTACTTTCAGCGGATTAAGCAGACAACGTATTCCGGATCAATTAAGGTAACGGCGGTAAAAGGCGTGGATACAGTGTCGAGTGCAACAAATGCGGGCGAAGCTTGGGCAAGCACGTGGAAACCTGGCGATAGCACACCAAAGAATAGCTCGCAGAATGCATGTTACGCTTTGAGCGATGGCTCAACATTTAATCCAGCTACCTGTGAGTCTGGCCATGTTACCTTTACATACCAAACTTCATTCACGACAACAACTTCTGCTTTACCTACCGTAAGCACAGACACTGATCCTCCGACTTTCTATTCCAAGACGCAGTACTACCTCAATGGCAAGGCTGTAAGCTTACCTGGAAGTGGTACAGCGAAGTACACAACTAAATCGGTTACACGGATCATCTATTACAATGGTACGTACAAAGATACGACAACTCGATGCTCAAGCAAC
>CAIPSZ010000092.1 GCA_903867845.1 Candidatus Kerfeldbacteria bacterium
GAGCGTTAACCCAGCGTAAGGAAATGAAGCTATCCCTGCAAGTGAGGGATATTGACTGGATAGAAACCAGCGGAGAATTAAGCATCCTCATTTTTGAAGATGATGCACTGCTCCGCGACATGTACGCGGTGAAATTCAAACGGGCAAAATTCCAGGTAGCCGCCAAACCCGATGCCGCGGCGGCAGTTGAAGATGCGATTGCGGTAAAGCCGGACATCATTCTCATGGATCTCATCATGCCAAAAGTTGATGGTTTCGACGCGACGAAGAACCTCTCAGCAGATGCCCGCACAAGCCATATCCCCATACTGGTGGTGTCGAATCTTGGTGACCCGGCAACAATTCAGAAAGCGCTCTGGTTTGGTGCCAAGGACATCATGGTCAAGGCAAATCTCACCCCTGAAGAACTCGTAAAAAAAGTTCGCGACATTCTTGCAGGGAAACCGGCTACCGAAAAATTGAACCCCAAGCTCATCGAGGTCCTCCAAATTGATCACGCCGCTCGTCCCAAACGCTAGATTGTATGCACACACCTACGCTTGCCATCGACATTTTCATCGGCATTAACCTGGCCACAAACATCATCGCGTTCTTCTACCTGTATTTCATCCAGAACCGCTACACCGAAGAAGAAATAACTCAACCCCTACGCTGGCTCGTGGCGAGTACCATCCCGACCGTGTACGGCATTTGCCAGCTCTGGTTTATTGAGCGCGGCTACGTAACGGCACACTGGGCTGGCTGGGCGGTTATCGTCGCTGTCGCCCTGAACATGTCGATCGTTGCGGTTCAGTGGCGCCAGTTGCACCGCATTCGCCATCACGCCCACCTGCAGAAGCTCATCCATGCCATGCCATGGGTCGTTGGGTTTGGCGTCATTGCTTTCGCTGGACAAATTGTGGCGACTTTCAACACCATGCCGCTCTGGGCAGATGTCATTCGCGCGACTGCCGGGCTCGGCGCTGCACTTGCCCTCTGTCTGGGTGCGTACTTTGCGCGGGCCAAGTACCCTGGTTCGGGTATTGAAGCGCTTATCATTATCAGCGGGGTAACCTTCCTCGTCCTCGCCACTACGTTCATTGCCCGCACAAACGAAAACGACGTCAACCTCGTCATTAATAACCAGAGCGGTATCTACCAGCAGTTCATCGAGCAGCAGTCGCGGTTCCACCTTACGCGCGATGCGTTTGATGCGAGTAGCGCGAAAGGCAAGACCGAACTCGCAAATTTCATAGGGCAGTTCGATGTTCCCAGCGAGCAACGGCTAAAAGTCATTTTGCCAGATGGGTTCGTCCTCACCTCTGACCTCGCAGCGGTAACCGGCACGCGAGTCGACGTGACCCCGGATATCCGCCAGGCGCTCAGCGGCCAGGGCGTCGTTCGATACACAACAGACGTAAGTACGCTCCCCCCAACGGAACGCGATCTGCGGAGTGCCTTGGTTGTCACCATGCCGCTCCCCGTGAATTCTGGGCAAGGGACGCTGGGCGTCATGCAACTCTACTTAAGCAGTGACGCATTGGATACATCACGCCTGGACCTCCAGTCAGCTGCAGTTGCCTACGCTCTGGCCATGCTTGTCGTCACGGAAATTGTCCTCCTCATTATCTTCCTGGTGTACCGTACGTACTACAGCCACCCCATGGCCGAACTCCTTGACGAAGTGAAGAATATCCATGAATCACACGAAACAGTGGACTCCGTCCACGAGCACCGCCGTCTGAAGGTATCCGGTATCGGTATTCATGCTGACCTTGCCGATGCATTCAACCGGCTCATCAATGAGTATGAACAGCGAATCCGGGAAATGCAAAAGCGTATAGACGACCATCACTGAAAATAGTTGGGATTCGCTGGAGTGACGAACAGCATGGTAGTTTGCACTTCCTGTAAAACTCATTAATTTCTATACTCATCGTATCTCCTGAAACACGAAAGGGGGTGTCGGTATGAAGAAAATGAACGCACTGGATTGGATTGCAATGATCCTGCTGATCATCGGTGGCCTCAACTGGGGCCTGGTTGGCGCAGCTAAGTTTGACCTTGTGGGCGCGATCTTCAAGGGCACGAATGACATTGGCAGCGACAACGTCGTGGCCAAGATCATCTACATCCTCGTGGGTCTTTCCGCGCTATACATGCTCGTCATGGCCTTCATGAAGAAGGATGACAAAGCCATGAGCCAGCCAATGGGCAGCAACATGCCAAAGTAAATTGATATGGCAAAACGAGAGGCGCGAGCTTCTCGTTTTGCATTGCCAGAACTGC
>CAIPSZ010000093.1 GCA_903867845.1 Candidatus Kerfeldbacteria bacterium
CGCATTGCTGCATACTGTGCCAAGTCGAACGTGTCTGAAGAAGAGCTCTTCACGACGCTCTACGATCCTGAACCGCAGCGCATCGAGGAAATCTCTGAGGAAATCGGCATTGGCGTGGGGCTCTACGAGCAGCTCGTAGTGCACTACCGCGGCTCGCTTGAAGCCGCACCTCAAAGCTAACATACACATTACCCGTACATACCACCCCGACTAGCAATAGCCGGGGTGTTTTTTCATCGCCAGACGCTGTACTATAGTCAGACTATGCAGCCTGCCCCGCACCGCCGCGCGCGAGTCCAGAATACCCACCAGTCACAAACTGGTGCGGGGTTCAAACTCCACTCTCCCTTCAAACCCACGGGTGACCAACCCCAGGCCATTGCCAAGCTCACCCAGGGCGTGGAAAAGGGCATGCGCGCCCAGACTTTGCTCGGCGTCACCGGCTCGGGTAAGACCTTTACCATGGCTAATGTCATTGCGAACACCCAGCGTCCAACGCTGATTATTTCTCACAACAAGACTCTGGCCGCGCAACTCGCCAGTGAGTTTGAAGAGTTCTTCCCGGAAAATGCCGTCCACTACTTCATCTCGTACTACGACTACTACCAGCCCGAGGCGTACATTGCCAAGTCTGACACGTACATAGAGAAAGAGACGGATATTAACGAGGAAATTGACCGCTTGCGCCACGCCAGTACCCAAGCCGTGCTCTCGCGACGGGATGTCATCATCGTGGCATCAGTGTCCTGCATTTACGGCCTCGGCTCCCCAGCCGAGTACCGACGCGGGGTCATTACCATTACCAAGGGCCAGGTCATCCCGCGGGCAAACCTCATCAAGCAACTCACGAGCATGCAGTTCGAGCGCCGGACCATGGATATCTGGCGTGGCGCGTTCCGCGTGCTCGGTGATGTCGTCGAGATCTTCCCCACCGCGTCCGAGGATCGCCTGCTCCGCATCCAAACGTATGGCGACCGGATTGAGAAAATTGAAGAGCTGGATGCACTCACGGGAAAGAATGCCATGCGCTTAGATACCGTCGACGTGTACCCGAACACGCAGTACGTCACGGACCCGCGCGGCACGGAAAAAGCGCTAAAGCAAATGGAGAGAGATTTGAACGAGCGCATTGCCTGGTTCAAGAAGCACGACAAACCCTTGGAAGCCGAACGCATTGAACAGCGAACGCGTTTTGATTTGGAAATGATGCGCAGCACCGGCTTTGCTCCGGGTATTGAGAACTACTCCCGTTACTTCGACGGCCGCAAGCCCGGCACCCCGCCGTACACGCTCATGGACTTCTTCCCCAAGGACTACCTGCTCATGATTGACGAATCGCACATGACCATTCCGCAAATTGGCGGGATGTACGAAGGCGACAAATCCCGCAAGCAAGCCTTGGTAGACTACGGCTTCCGCCTGCCAGCCGCCTTTGACAACCGACCGTTGAAGTTCAGTGAGTTTGAAACAAAGATCAACCAAATGGTGTTCATGTCTGCTACCCCCGCAATGTACGAACTCGAGCGTAGCCAGTCCCGCGGAGCGGGATCCCGCATCGCGGGACAAGTGGTGGAACAGGTCATCCGTCCCACCGGTTTGCTAGACCCAGATATTGAAATCAAACCCACGAAGAACCAGGTGGACGACCTGGTCGAGCAAATCCGCGTCCGCGTGGAAAAGGGCCAGCGCGTCCTCGTCACCACCCTGACGAAACGCATCGCTGAAGATTTAACTGACTACCTCAAAGACCTGGACATCAAAGTGCAGTACCTGCACTCGGATGTAGACACGTTTGACCGCTTGGAAATTCTTCGCAGCTTACGCACGGGCGAAATTGACGTTGTCATTGGCATCAACTTGCTTCGCGAAGGTTTGGATTTGCCCGAGGTTTCCTTAGTAGCAATCCTCGACGCGGACAAGGAGGGCTTCTTGCGGTCCGACGTTGCGCTCATCCAGACCATGGGCCGCGGTGCTCGTCATGTGGAAGGCCACGTTATCATGTACGCCGACCGCCGGACGGGTTCAATGGAACGCGCCATAAATGAAACACTCCGCCGCCGCAAGATCCAGCAAGCGTACAACGACAAGCACGGCATAACCCCAGCGGGCATCATCAAAGCCATTCGCGAATCTCGCCTTTCGGGTAAGAAGAAGCCCGAGGAGGAAAAGCCAATCATTGATCCGCGTTCAATTCCAAAGGACGAGCTCCCCCACATCCTGAAAGATCTGGAAAACCAGATGGCCATGGCCGCCGCGAACTTGGAATTCGAGCGTGCGGCGAACATTCGTGACCAAATCACCTCACTCAAGGGCGACAAGCCGCAACGTGGGTTTGGGAAGCGGAGAAAGCGGCGGTAAAAAAATCCGCCACGGTGAGGGATGTAGCGGATTTCTCTGGATCAGATTCTCGGAATCTATACGGATACGCGATCGCGCTTGGCGTGTTTGTGCTCGAAGTGGCACGTTTTGCACCGTTTTGGGTCAGGACGGTTGTTATGAGCAAACTCTTCCTGAGCTTCGACTGTGAAAACGAACTCTTCATGGCACGTCGTGCACGTGAGAAAACGCGTTCTGTACACCGGATTCACGATTTCTTTGGAATTCCCTTTCAAAAGAACCTCCTTCGTTATCTATCTGATGTAAGTGTAACCCTAGGGACCGGCCAATACCAGCCTTGCGTAGCACCAATTCTCGTGGTAGCATGCGCACACCTCAAATTCTCTCTTTTGCATTCCACGTATGCCTATCAAAGCCGCATCCGCCAAGCACGCCCGCCAGTCCGTGAAGCGCACGGTCGTCACGCGGAGCGTGAAGGTCGAGCTCAACAACGCCATTAAAGCCAGCCGCAAGCTCATCGCCGCTAAGAAGCACGACGAAGCGAAGACGGCAGTCAGCCGAGCCGTGAAGCTCCTGGACAAGGCCGCCCGCAAGAAAGTTATTACCAAGAACACGGCGAGCCGCAAGAAGTCCCGCCTGATGAAGGCGCTGGCGACGGCGAAGTAATCCTCTCGCTTTCAAAAAACCCTCCACGTGGAGGGTTTTTTATTTCACATGAATACAGGCCGACGCAATGAAGTTCACTACACCGAGTTCAGGATCCACTTTCCCGGTCTTCACGTCCACGTCCAATTGGGCAAGGTCCAGGAACAGCTGGCGGAGCATGCCGGGTGGGAACTGTCGCACTGCCACAACTGCTTTCTGCGCGACGAATGGGTGGAGGTTTGCTTCGGCAGCAATTGCTGCAGGCGCTTTCCCGTGGTTGAGCAGGTCATTTACAATGACGAGCGAGCGGAGGTGACGCACGAGCATGGCGTGCAGCACGAGTGGGTGGACACCGAGCTGGAGCTGACTCTGGAACAAGCTCAACGCCGCGCGCGCATTCCGCGCCGAGAGCGCGTCGGTGAAGTGGAAAATATTGTCATCGAGCGGTGCCGTACTCCACTCCCCCACCAGAACAGCGGAAATCTCTTTTCCATTTGCCACAGCAACGAGTTGCGCCACGACATTGCTCATGGCCCACAAGTCTGGGCCAACATTCAGCGCGAGTTGCCCGACCGCGTCTGGAGCAATGCTCCCGCCAAGCCGCTTCACATCATTTCGAATCCACGCCAAGAGCTGCGCCGCTGCCAGAGGTTCGAAGACTTCCACTTTGGCATGGCTGGGCCAGGATACTTTACTCGGCGCGGCTGCTGGCTTCTTCGCTTTACTCGGCTTCTTGGGTGGCGCCTTCTTTTTCGTCGGGACCGGTTTCCCCAAATCTTTTCCTTCCCACAGAATCATCACCGTATCCGCAAACGCGTCGCTCTCAAGCCAAGCATTGAACTGCTCACGGTCTGCCGCGTTCGCAGTAGAGTAGAAATCGTAGAGGATGACCAAGCGCTTCTTCGCGAACATGCCGACTTGCGCTGCACTCGCCCGAATTTTGGCAATTTCAAATGATGCGGTAAATGATGACACGTTTGAACCAGCTGGATCGTACTTCTTCTTAAAGCCTTCCCGAAGCGCAATCAGCCGCTTGCGGGAGGTGTAGGTATCTGTGCCGTGGAGGATGAGCAGGTCCATGTTAATACTCTACAATACCTCGACCATCTCACCCCAGTTCTCCCCGACCTTTACATCAGCCACCAACGGGGCAGCGAGATTGTAGACGCCCTCCATTGTCTGCTTTACGAAAGTGGATACTTTTTTCACATCTGCATCCGGCACCTCGAAAACAAGTTCGTCGTGTACGGTCAAAATCATCCGGGACTTTGCGCTGACTTTTGGCAATCCTTTGTCGCAAGCAATCATGGCCAGCTTGAGAATGTCTGCCGCCGTCCCCTGCACGGGCAGGTTCACGGCAATGCGCTCAGCCTGGCTGCGAATTTGGCCGTTCGTTGAATTGATCTCTGGCAAGTTGCGACGCCGACCAAACAGCGTCTCGACGTACCCGCGCTTGCGGGCTTGTTCTTTTGTCTCTTCCAAATACTTCGCCACCTTGGGTCGGCTGGCAAAGTACCGATCAATGAAGTCCTGCGCCTTTTCCCGGCTAATCTTCTTTCGGCTGGCTAAACCGTACGCGCCCATGCCGTACAACACGCCGAAGTTCACTTCTTTGGCCGCACTGCGCTGGTCTTTCGTTACTTCGTTCACTGGTACGCCAAAAATATCTGCGGCTGTAGCTTGGTGAATGTCCGCACCGTGCTTGAAAGCATCAATCATTTTTTCCTCTTTAGCCAAGCTCGCCACCACGCGGAGTTCGATTTGCGAGTAGTCCACGGACACGAGTTGGAAGCCCTCTTCTGCAATGAAGGCTTTGCGAATTTCCCGGCCCAATTCCGTACGAATGGGAATGTTCTGCAGGTTTGGATCATTGCTCGAGAGTCGGCCTGTTGCCGCTACTGTTTGGTTGAAGTCCGTGTGCACGCGGCCCGTCTGCCTCTGGACGAGTTCGGGTAAGGTTTCAATGTAGGTGGAGAGGAGCTTGGTGAGCTCGCGGTACTCCATGATCGCGTCAATGATCGGATGCTTGCCTTGCAGTTTTTCCAGCTCGTCGATGGCCGTGGAAATCCCGGTC
>CAIPSZ010000094.1 GCA_903867845.1 Candidatus Kerfeldbacteria bacterium
GCCCTGGCAGTCATCGCTATTTTCCTCACCTGCCTTTTCTCTACATTCCAGTACGTAGCCACAACACTCTTCTTCCTGAAGGTTGAAGAAGGCGCCATGACCTCCAAGCTCATACGCTGGTTTAGCCACTGAGGGAATGTGGGTGACGCACCGAAGACGCCTCCAGTGAAGGCTATTGCGAAGTAACGCATTACTTGCCAGGAATGCCAATCCCTGGCATTTTTGTATTCCTGCACTCGACCACCTACAATGACTGCGGGCGTGTAGCTCAGCGGTAGAGCAAGTGTCTTATACACACTGGGTCCTAGGTTCGAATCCTAGCACGCCCACCAAGCCAATATCCAAACCTATGTTCGACGTACTCACGAACCGACCAGTCGTCCAAGCGCTCTTGCGAAACCTCCCGGTTTTCGCTGAAGCCTTTGCCGTGGGTGGCGCGGTACGAGATGCGGTACTGGACCGTCCCGTGGGCGACCTCGATGTCGTTGTGCGCCATGTACCACTCGCCGAACTCCGCACCGTGCTCGAGAAGCTGGGGCACGTCGATGCAAAAGGGGAGCAGTGGGGCGTCCTCGCTATGACCGTGGGGGACGCGCATGTGGATGTCGCCCTGCCCCGCGAAGACATGGTAAAGAAGAACAACGGCGGGTACTTCGACACCGTTGCCAAGCCGGATCCAGAACTCCCCATTGTCACAGACCTGAAGCGACGCGACTTCACCGTGAATACCCTGGCGCTCAACCTGCGCACGAATGAGCTGGTTGATCCATTCCATGCTATGCTCGACCTCCGCCAGAAGGTCCTGCGCACCATTGGCAACCCCACGGCCCGATTCAGCGAGGACCACACGCGCATCCTGCGGTGCTTGCGCTTTGCCACGCAGCTCGGCTTCACCATCGAGCCACTCACCTGGGAAGCGCTGAAAACTGTCGTCCAGGGAAAAGCGCCACTGCACATTCCCTTGCGCGTGTGGAAGCAGGAACTACAAAAGGCCAGCGCCGACCTCCCCGCGTACCACGAATGGCTCCGCAAAGCCGGAATTGAAACCCACCATGCCGACGCCTAGTATCATTGCCGAAACGCCCGAGTACATTGTGCTGGATAAACCCAGCGGCTTGCTCGTGCACGAAGCCGAGCACCACCCCGGTGCGGACACGCTGGTGCAGTGGCTCATCCAGCACGACCCAAAAATCAAAGGCGTTGGCGAAGTTGCTGAGCGGCCGGGAATTGTGCACCGACTAGATAAAGACGTGTCTGGTGCCATGGTCGTGGCCAAGACCCAGGCGATGTACGGCCACCTGAAGAAGCAATTCCAAAAGCACGAAGTGGAGAAGATGTACCTCGCGCTGGTACACGGCGTGCCGACGAAGCAGGATGGTGTTATTTCGTTTCCCCTCGGCCGGTCGCGTCGTAATGCTGGGCGCATGGCCTCCCAACCGCATGCCTCAGAAAAGACGCGCGATGCGGTAACCCGCTACGCCGTGAAGGAGCAGTTCAACCACCTCACCTTGCTGGAAGTGACCATTGAGACTGGTCGCACGAACCAAATTCGCGCGCACCTCCTGGCGTATGGCCTACCCATTGTTGGTGACAGTGTGTACGCCAGTAAATGGGTGAAGCAGAAGGTAACATTTGACCGACCTTTCTTGCACAGCTGGAAGCTTGGCTTTGCGGATTTGGATAACGTCAAACGTGAATTCATCAGCGAGCTCCCACAAGAGCTGTCTGATTTGCTCGTCAAACTTCGAAAGTAATTTCTGCGGTCCCTAAACTAATTACAGCGTCCCCAGAGTGTTCACTTGTAGAATGATATTTTCAATTTTCTCTACTGTTGGGGATAACGGGAGTCAAATGACTAGATGGCCTCGGGAGGACGTCTTTTCGTAAATCGACTATACTCACACTATGGTGGTGACGAATAAACAGTGGGTACAAATTATTACGTTAGTAGCCCTATTTGCCACTATTACACTTGGGGGCGTAGCTGTTTACTTCCGGACCCACCACAATCCACCGCGAACGAACAACGTTACCGTCGCTAACACCAACACATCGTCTACAACCAATGTAGGGACGGAGAATACAAACAGCACGAATATTGCATCAAATACCAACTCTCAACCAAACGGCACCGCGGAAAATGCGGATATATTCGTTGTGGCACAAAGTGTGAAGGGCATCCAAGCGTACATTTATAGCCCAGTCGAACAAAAGGTAGTCGACACTTTTGATATTTCTTTCAAAGAAACCCTCGCGGAGTTCGGGCCGCAGACCAGCTGGGGGTCAAACTCCCCGGTGCAGTATAATCCGAAAACGAAGGCGATCGTTTTCGTCACGGAAGGCGCATCGCTGTATGACGGTAGCTGCTTAAATCCCGACGGAACATGCGAGGATAGACTTTATCAATACAAGACTGACAACAAATCAATAAACCTAATTACACGATTGGACAACCTCACTGATCACTGGGTTATTGACCCCAACGCCAATGCGGTTGTGTATGCCGAAGTCGATGGAACGAAACAACATTTTAACAAAGTTGATCTTTCGAGCGGTAAGATAACACAACTAAGTAACCAATCACTTGCGGCGAATACGGGGGTAGCTGACTTGTCCATTTCGAGCGACGGCACGAAAGTATTCCAGACTAGTAAGACGTCGATTAACGGATGGTTTGAAGAGACGGTATCTTTGAATGCATTAAATCTGAGCACAAACAGAATAACGTCGACACAGACGTACCAAGGGCCTGCGATTGAGTATGAAACGAACGTTTCCGGTGATGGTTCTAGGATTTCTTTCATTTCCGACCCACCAGGGGAAAATGCAACTGTTATGTACTTTGACCACTCGCAAAACAAAGCCAATGAAGTGTACCGTGGTAAAGTCTCGAATGTAGGCACTGTAATTTCCAGCGATGGTACGAAAATCACGTACTACGCGAATGGAATATACTTCTTTGACGTGAACACGAAAGCTACTACCCATGTGCCAAGTACGGATTCTGGTAACTACGCGCTCGGGTGGTCGCCTACTTCACGCTATTTGCTGTTTGACTCAAAGACCCCGGGGTTGAAAATCTATGACTCGCAATTAAACACGGTTTCCGAGCTAAACTTTGGAAGTCAAAGTAGCTTTGATATTTTGTCAGTACAATGGCTAACGGAGTAGCAAATTCTAATCTAAACTTGGTCTCCCTGGTATAAAAATCAACCCGCGCCTTTTTAA
>CAIPSZ010000095.1 GCA_903867845.1 Candidatus Kerfeldbacteria bacterium
GCAGCGAAAACCGAATTGGAATCGGCTCAGCCAAAACAAAATCATTGCAGACGGTTTTAGGAAACTGGTCGCCCACGATTTCGATATCATCAAAATTTGCGCAACCAAAACCAATTTGCTTTGCGGTTCTTAAGATGGGTAACCTGTCGCAGTCGAGATTTATCAGTTTGCTGCACACTATTTCACAGGCCACCGGCTCTGTCCCCCCGATTAACCAGCCGAGTGGTCTTGCCCTGCCGCTTATTGGCCCCGGGCCGTCCATCGCGATGACGCCGTCGATAATGGTCAGCACAGGATTCATAAATTTATATATTTCAATGAGCAGCTTGCAGAATTTCTTTTCATTGCCGCCCTTTGCGAAATGCCAATATGCCTTCCATTTGCCGCTGACACAGCCGAACATATTTTTCACTGCGAACGTCGCCACAAGCTGTTGATGCGTCTTCAACGGCTTTACCAAGCGCATTATCTTTATAGATAGGCTTGACCTTATCTTCGTCATTCTTGTACCAGCTCATACCAGCATCTTTCTGGGCATCGTTGTGCAGCTTCTGACGTTCGCCAGAACTCAGCTTGCCAAAATCTGAACCCTTCAAAATATTCTCGCGAATATTTCGTTTCATTCCTACACCCTTCATGCTCAATGGGTTGCCCACGGAATTAAGGGTTTTCATCTTCTCATCCAAACTCATGTAGTTCACTAAGTCAGAATCCTTCTCCTCTAACTTAACGCGGGACTTCCGCAGCTTCGCATTTGCGTTGCGGGCGAACCCACCAACAAGTGGAATTTTACTGGCGAAACTGAGCGCGCCACCGGCTGCGGCGTATGCCGGCCGTCGGAGTACTGCTTGCGTTCCTTTCAATGGCGCCATTGCAATGGCGCCACCGGCCTTATTCAAATTCCCCATCCACTTGCCCGCAACCGCACCGGCAGCGCCGCCGACTTTGGTAGCCTGCTGCAGGGCGGCAATGAGCATGCCCACTGCGAGGATGTACGAGATAATGGCGTTCGAGGTGGTGGCTTGCGATGCAAAGGCGGGCAGGTCATTCCCCGTCAGTGTCGGTGCCGCCGTGCTCGTCGTATCATTCGGGCTGCTGGTGCTTAGCAAATTCGTCTGCTGGTTGGAAAGCGAAATAATGGTAAGTGCCAGCCACATGAAGAAGGCAATGACCGGCCCGCGGATGAGGTACTGGCTGAAGTCCCGCCACCAGCTGCTCCACCAACTGCCCAGGCTCCCGGGCAGCACGGCCACCATGTACGCGGTGGGGGAAAGTACAATGTAGATCCAAAGCATGATGATGCGCTGGATGAGCACAACGACGAAGACGCCCACGACGACTATTGCAACGAAGAGCATGACCACCGCAGCGAACATGGCGCCCAGAATGGACCAGTAGTTTACCTGCCCAGCCGCCGCACTAGCATTCTGCGAGAGCGAGACCACGTTCTGCAACCCAAAACCAGTCGTCAAGTTCCCCGCGGCCATATCCTTAAACGCGTTGACGAACGTGAGCATGACTACCTGCGAGAGATCGATGAAGAACCCCGCAATGAGCTTGGAGAAGTTGATGAGAATTGCCATGATGATGAGCTTCTGCAGCATCCGCGTGTAGCGGTACTCCTGGATCCGGAACACCGTGCCAATGGCAATGAGCAGCAGAGCGACGATGAAGAACATGTTGGCCACGTCTCGCGTTACTGTCCAGCCCACCGTTACGGCTGGCGCGTTAATGAAATTATTGAACTGGAAAATCCAGATGAGCACGTCGATGAACTTCACCAAGAGCGTCCCCAAAATAAAGACGACCGCGCTCAATATCCCGTTGAGGACGTACACCACGGCATCACCGACGGGATCACCGGCATGGGCAACGTGCGGGAACACGAACAGCCCGCCCAGCAAGAGGACGAGCGCCAGCGCCACCCCGCGTTTGGGGTGGTTGGTCAGGGAGCGCAGCATGGAGCGCAATCGAGGCATGAAAGTGTAATTACTGCACGATGACAATCCAACCCGGGTAGTACTTCGTCCAGAAGTTCTGCCAGTTGACGGGATTTGACTCTCGGGTGATTGGGAAATTCATGCAGCGACCGCCATTGCACCACTGCCAGTTGTCCTGGATTTGGATAGCGGGTTGAGCAATGCAGAAAGCGTGGCCCTGCACGATGGGGTTGCTGCTAATATCCGGAGGCGCACCGGTGTGGTCCGTGGCCGTGAAGCACTGCGTCGCATTCGAGGAATTGACCCGGTAGGTGTGGCCAAAGACGAAGGGGTCTTTCGGGTCACTCTTGGGTGCAAACCCCCAGCTCAATTCCTGCGGTAGCGCCTTCAGGGAGCCGGTCCAGTCAATGGCAAGGCGGAGCAAGGGCAGCTGCTGGCTATCGACGTTGGTATTGAAGCGCAGCTGTATCTGCTCACCGTCGTGAATGTAGACATTGGCCGTGCTCGCATTCGTAGACGAGCCAACCATGATGTTGCTCAAACTTGGCGGGTTACCACAGTAGCCAAGCCGCATTTGGTCGGGGGTAACAATGTTCACCTTTCGGTCATTTGTCACGGCATCGGTTTGCGACCGATCAGTTGTGCCGCATTGGGGCATCAATTTGTAATCATTCCCTATTGCATTACTAATAGTAGAGGCGCAAATACCCGTAGAACAATCAAGGTACGCCCCTGGACCATTAGCACCTGTTGCGTAGCTCCACTTCCACTCGCCGTAGGCATTGGCAAAGAGCAGCTGCAAACGAGATGTGACCAGTGCGTCACTCACATTCGCTCCCAACTGCCCGCCCTTGGTGGCGTAGTCACAGGAGTTCTTCTTCGTAGCATCACAATCCGCATCACTGGAGCAGGTTAGCCCAGCATTCGTTACGCCCGCGATGCAGAATTTTTGCGAAAGCGTGCCGCCCCCGCCAGAACATACTCCACCTTTGGAAGTGCAATCATCAATTTCTGCTTGGTTTGCACAGGTGTTCTGAGAACTACAATTAGTTACTCCGGCTTTAATCTCACAAGCTGCCGGCGCGGTACAGTACCGTTGCGTGCAATTACTTGGCTGGCACGAATTCGCACCACCACCGCAATCGGTATCAGTCGAGCATACTTTACTGGTATTGTTTGCACAGTGGCTCGCGCACCCGTACCCCGCGCCCGAACGGGCATCGCTTGAGTACGTGCTCACGTACATTGGCGCAACGCCGGCTGATGTTGAACCATCCCAACCAGTGGGATCATCAAAGGATACACTCGGTGTCACTATACTTGCGTACGGCTTAGCGTCCTGTCTGCTAGAGTACAACGTATTTGGCGTAATGTAGGTAGTACTCCCAAGCCGTTCGGCCCAGGATGCATTTGTGCCATCACTCCCAACAACTTTCACCACATCGGTACAGTAATCTTTCAGGTAGAAGACCACGGCCGCACCAAATGCACCACCGCTATTGTTATCGCTTGCCGCTCCGTACATTCGCTCAATGCTCCCATTGGTATTCCACACAATGGTGAAATCCATAGAGTTTCCATTTGACCAACGAGCACGCCATTGTTTCAATCCATTTCCGTAATCGGTTTCCGCTTGGGGTGTGAGAATCATGTACACATCCCCGTCACTTGTAGTTTCTGGACCAAAGATACTTTTATTTGTAATGGTGTTGTCACCATTAGCATTGACTACATTTGTCTCACCATCATACGGCCACCAATCCTTATGACTCACTTCTCTGGCAATAATCGCAATGTGGTCAATCTGCCATTTCCGTAGATTTTGCTCTGTTGCGGTTAACGCATTGCCCATGATGGTATTATCTCGAGTACAGCCAACACTGTCAGCACTATCACATGCCATGCTAAATCCTGGCCACTTATCATTTGGATTCTGATTGTCGATATTCGTATGATAGAGTGCGCCAACGGATGCGCATGGATCATGTATATCATAATCCGCCTCACCAGTACCCAAGGCAAGTGATGACATCATAACCACACGATTCCCTAGGTTGTGCTGAGAGTACAGCGGTGAGGTATGTGCAGGATCATCGCCACAAGCAGTTCGACCAACACCAAACGGCGGATCGGTAGCTACATTTGTCGTTGTCACTCCAGCCGTTTTCGCACAGATGAAGAGTGGGCTCTGCTGGCTGTACCCAGCCGTAGACACCTGGCCAAAGGTGTTGGACTCACCGTTCAGGATGTCCACGGGGAACCAATCCAAGCACGTACTCGGGTCGTTCGGGTCAGTTTCCAGGCAGTAGCCTTTCCAGCCACTGAAGATCTTCCCCGTATCATCCGTGTAGTCGCAGGTCGTTGAGGTGGCAGTTGGGTAGGCGCGACACGTACGCGGAATGAAGGTATTGCCAGCAAGTGGTTGGTAGTCCCACGAGTAATTCGCGGGGTCGCGTACTTGCAGCACTGGCTGCAGGGACACGCTGTCAATGGCGAGAATGGGGTTCGTAGCTGTCGTGCTACCCGAGTACGAGAAGAAGATGAAGCCCCTGGAGGGATCGAATTTTTCGTGATTGTCACCGAACACATTCCCACCCGCCGAGGCAACCGTATCCAGGGTGAATGGCCCGGCCACGTACGTCTGCCACTGCCCCGAGATTTGCATGGGGTAGTACCAGAAGTGCTTGACGCTCCACGTCGCACCCGACGAGTCATTATCGTCAATCCTTGAGAAGATGGAGCCATGAACAAGTCGAAGAAGTTTTCCCCCGAGATGCGCGAGCGTGCCGTTCGCATGGTGCAGGAGCAGCGCGGCGAGTACCCGTCGCTGTGGGCCGCGATCGAGTCCATCGCCCCGAAGATTGGCTGCGTGCCGCAAACCCTGCACGAATGGGTTAAGCGGCAGGAGATTGATGCCGGCGTGCGCGAAGGAGTGACCACCAGCGAAGCCCAGCGGGTCAAGGACCTGGAGCGTGAGGTCAAGGAGCTGCGGCGGGCCAACGAGATTCTCAAGCTGGCGAGCGCGTTTTTCGCCCAGGCGGAGCTCGACCGCCGGCTCAAGTAATGCGCGACTTCATCGACGCGCACCGCGACACCCATGGGGTCGAGCCGATCTGCAGAGTTCTGCAGATTGCCCCGTCGGGTTACCGCCGCTATGCGGCGCAGAAGCGAGACCCGTCCCAGCGTCCGGCGCGGGCGCGTCGCGATGACGAACTCGTGCCGCAGATCGAACGTGTCTGGCGGGCCAATTTCCAGGCGTACGGTGCCGACAAGGTTTGGAAGCAGTTGACCCGCGAAGGCATGCCGGTGGCGCGTTGCACAGTTGAACGCCTGATGCGGCGGCAAGGCTTGCACGGCGTGGTACGCGGCAAGGTCGTGCGCACGACGGTGAGTGACATGAACGCGCCCTGTCCGCTGGATCACGTCAATCGGCAGTTCCGGGCCGAGCGGCCGAACCAGCTGTGGGTTTCGGATTTCACGTACGTGTCGACCTGGCAGGGCTGGCTCTACGTGGCCTTCGTGATCGACGTGTTTGCCCGGCGCATCGTTGGCTGGCGGGTCAGCAGTTCGATGCGCACCGATTTCGTTCTGGACGCCC
>CAIPSZ010000096.1 GCA_903867845.1 Candidatus Kerfeldbacteria bacterium
CATCCGGCGACCACGGAGCGTTACCTTGGCACCAATCATCATCCCCTGTCGAATCTTGAAAGCGGAAATAGACTTCTTCGCTTTGGTGAGGACCGGCTTCTGGCCAGTGATACGTGTGAGCGTCGAGACGACCGTATCCTGGAGCTTGGGGTCTTTGATGCCGTTGCCAAAACCAACGTTCACAGTCAACTTCGTGACCGCGGGAACCGCGTGCGGGTTTGTAACCTGCAGTGCCTGTTCCAGCGCCGGGATTACCGCGCTTCGGTACTTCTCGAGGAGTCGGGGTTTCTGGGGAATCATACGTTGAAGGGGGTTTGACACTTGGCGCAAATGCGCTGCTTCTTGCCATCGGCTGCGACGTGCATCTTCAGGCGCCGGCCTTTGCCGCACTTCTCGCAGAAGAGCATGACGTTGGATGCGTGGAGGGGCGCGAAGAAAGAAATTTTCTGGCCTTTGTCATTGGAACGGCGGGAGCGAATGTGGCGCGTGCGCTCGTTCGCTCCGTCGATGACGACGAGCTTCTTGGCCGGGAAAACCTGGAGGATTTTCCCCTTCTTACCGCGATCGCGGCCGCTATTGATGATGACGTTGTCGCCAGTCTTGAGTTGCATAGGGATTAGAGAACTTCCGGTGCCAGGGAGATAAGCTTATTGAAGCCACGGGCTTTGAGCTCGCGCGCCACCGGGCCGAAAATGCGCGTACCTTTCGGCTCTTTGGACTTGGGGTCAACAATCACCACTGCGTTGTCGTCAAAGCGAATGTAGGTTCCATCAGCGCGGCGCGTCTCCTTGCGCTGGCGAACGATGACGGCGTGGTACATTTCGCTCTTCTTCACGGCGGCGTGCGGGATAGCCACCTTCACTACGACGCGCACGATATCACCGATGCGGCCGTACCGCTTCTTGTAGCCACCCAGCACGGTAATGAGCTCGAACTCTCGAGCGCCGGTGTTATCTGCAGAATTCAATCGTGAACGAAGTTGCACCATATAGGTTTAGCGAACGCGCCAGTGAATGGTCTTGGAAATCGGCTTGCACTCAACGAACGTGACGATCTGCCCAACCTGGAACGTCCCGGTTGGCGCGTGCACGGGGTACTTCCGGCTCACGCGGTAGCGCTTGCCGTACTTCGGGTGCACCAGCACGCGGTCGACGCGCACGACGATGGTCTTGGCCATTTTCGTGGACACGATAGTGCCAGTGAAGGATCGGTGAGTCGTTGTTGGGGTTTCGGTTGGCATACGCGTTACTTGGTAAGCTTCTTCTCGGGCTGGCTGAGGAGGGTGAGGATGCGGGCAATCGCCTGGCGCACTTCGCGCACTTCGCGGACGTCCTTGTGCGCGTCCTGCGACACGCGGAAGCGAAGGTCACGCAAGCGCTCGCGTGCTTCGGCGAGGAGCGTGGTCAGTTCGGCAGTCGTCTTCTGTTTGAGGTCGTTGAGTTCCATAGGAGCTTACAGGGTCTGTGCTTTCGTGACAAACTTCGTCATGACGGAGAGTTTGTAGGCGGCGAGCTTCAGCGCTTCGCGAGCAGTTGCTTCGGTAATGCCATCCACTTCGAATATGAC